>JAUPTP010000106.1 GCA_030918015.1 Pseudomonadota bacterium | reverse complement strand
GGCCGAAGAGACCGCCGCCCAAGGCGTCCCGCATCCCGTCAAGGAGTGAATCATGCGCATCATCGACCTGCACTGCTACCCCGGCACCCAACGCTGGATCGACGCCCAGGGCCCTTACCCCGCCGAGCTGGCGCGCTACTGGAAGCGTGAATGGGTGGCCAAGTCGGAGGACGACGTGATCGCCGAGTTCGCCCAGCACGACGTGCAGGCCTGCCTGGTGGCGCTGGACCTGGAGACCACCGTGGCCACGCCCCCGTGCGACAACGATTACGTGCACGGCATCTGGAAGCGCCACCCCGAGCGCATCGTGCAGTGCTGGGGCGCGGTGGAGCCCGCCAAGGGCGAGATCGCCATCCGCCAAGTGCAGCATGCCGTGCGCGAACTGGGCTTCATCGGCTTCCATTTCCACCCGATCATGCAGCACTTCGCGGTGAACGACCGCCGCCACTACCCGCTGTTCGAGGAGATCGACGCCCTGGGCGCGGCGGTGATGATCGACGTGGGCACCACCGGCATGGGCGCGGGCATGCCCGGCGGCCACGGCGCGCGCATCCGCCACGCCCACCCCGGCGCCATCGACGACCTGGCCGCCGACTTCCCCCACCTCAAGATCATCATGGCCCACCCCGGCTGGCCCTGGGTGGAAGAAACCACCGCCGTCGCCTTGCACAAGGGCAATGTGTACTGGGAGATGTCGGGCTGGGCGCCCAAGCACTTCCCCGGCAACCTGAAGACCGACATCCGCGGCCGCCTGCAGGACAAGATCATGTTCGGCAGCGACTACCCCAGCCTGCCCTACGAGCGCATCTTCCGCGAATGGCAAGAGCTGGGCTACAGCGACAGCGTGATGGAGAAGGTCATGCACGGCAACGCCGAGCGCGTGCTGGGGCTGTGAGATGAGGGCCGCCTACCTCTGCGACGGCCTGCGCACCCCGATTGGCCGCTACGCCGGCGCCCTCAGCGGCGTGCGCACCGACGACCTGGCCGCCGTGCCCCTGCAGGCCCTGATGGCCCGCCACCCCGGCCTGGACTGGGCCGCGCTGGAGGAGGTGAGCTACGGCTGCGTCAACCAGGCCGGCGAGGACAACCGCAATGTGGCCCGCATGGCCACGCTGCTGGCCGGCCTGCCGGTGAGCGTGGCCGCCAGCACCGTCAACCGCCTGTGCGGCTCGGGGCTGGACGCGGTGGGCGGCATCGCCCGGGGCATCGCCTGCGGCGCGCTGGACCTGGCCGTGGCCGGCGGGGTGGAGAGCATGAGCCGCGCCCCGCTGGTGATCCCGAAGGCCACCAGCGCCTTCTCGCGCCAGGCCGAGGTGGCCGACAGCACCATCGGCTGGCGCTTCGTCAACCCGCGCATGGTGGCCCTGCACGGCGTCGACAGCATGGGCGAGACCGCCGAGAACGTGGCCCGGGAGCACGGCGTCAGCCGCGCCGACCAGGACGCCTTCGCGCTGCGCAGCCAGCAGCGCGCCGCCGCCGCCCAGGCCGCCGGCTGGCTGGCCGCCGAGATCACCCCGGTGCCGGTGTCCGGCCGCCGCGGCGACATCAACTGGGTGAGCGTGGACGAGCACCTGCGCCTGCAGACCACCGCCGAGGAACTGGCGCGGCTGAAGCCCACCTTCCGCGACGGCGGCAGCGTCACCGCCGGCAACAGCTCCGGCGTGAACGACGGCGCCGCCGCCCTGCTGCTGGCCAGCGAGGCCGGCGCTGCCCGCCACGGCCTGACGCCCCGGGCCCGCGTGCTGGGCCTGGCCACCGCCGGCGTGGCGCCGCGGGTGATGGGCATCGGTCCGGTGCCGGCGGTGCGCAAGCTGCTGGCGCAGACCGGCCTGACGCTGGCCGACTTCGACCTGATCGAGCTGAACGAGGCTTTCGCCGCCCAGGGCCTGGCCGTGCTGCGCGGCCTGGGCCTGCCCGACGACGGCGACTTCATCAACCCGCAGGGCGGCGCCATCGCCTTGGGCCATCCGCTGGGCATGAGCGGCCTGCGCCTGGTGCTCACCGCCTTGCACCAGCTGGAGCGCCGCGGCGGCCGCCGGGCGCTGGCCACCATGTGCATCGGTGTCGGTCAGGGCATCGCTCTGGCCATTGAGAGGATCTGACCCATGAACGAACCGGTGTTGCGCCTCGAGCGCCTCGGCCCTGAGGGCCATGTCGCGCTGATCACCCTGAACCGCCCGGCCACGCGCAACGCGCTGTCGGGCGAGGACTGCTTTGCCGCCTTCGAGACGGTGCTGGCCGCGCTCGACGCCGACCTGTCGGTGCGCGCCGCCGTGCTCACAGGCGCCGGCAGCGCCTTCTGCTCCGGCGGCAACCTGGCCGAGATGCGCGACCGCCACGGCATGTTCGCCGGCTCGCCCGACGAGATCGCCGCGAACTACCGCGCCGGCATCCAGCGCATCCCGCGCGCCTTCGCGCGCTGCCGCGTGCCGATCGTGGCCGCCGTCAACGGCCCGGCGATCGGCGCCGGCAACGATCTCGCCTGCCTGTGCGACATCCGCATCGCCAGCAGCGCGGCCCGGTTTGCCGAGAGCTTCGTCAAGGTCGGCATCGTGCCGGGCGACGGCGGCTGCTGGCTGCTGCCGCGCGTCATCGGCCACGCCCGCGCGGCCGAGATGGCGCTGACCGGCGAGACGCTGGATGCCCAGCAGGCCCTGGCCATCGGCCTGGTCAGCCGGGTGGTGGCGCCTGAGCAGCTGCTGGACGAGGCGGTCGCGCTGGCGCAGCGCATCGCGGCCAACCCGCCGCAGGTGCTGCGCTGGACCAAGCAGCTGCTGCAGCAGGCGCACACCGGCACGCTGGACGAGGCACTGGACGCCGCCGGCCGGCTCCAGGGCCTGGCCCACCACACGGCCGACCACCGCGAGGCGCTGGCCGCCTTCTTCGAGAAGCGCCCACCCGTCTTCACCGGCACCGGCATGGCCCCGCAGGAGGGCGCATGAGCACCGCCGACCTGGATGCGCCGCCGCCCGTGCTGCTCATCGAGCACCCCAGCCCCGGCGTGCGCGTCATCCGCCTGCATCGGCCCGAGGTGCTCAACGCCCTGAACCTGCGTCTGCGCCACGCCCTGGCCGAGGCCTTCACCCAGGCCGATGCCGACGACGGCGTGCGCGCCGTGGTGCTGGCCGGCAGCCCGCGCGCCTTCTGCGCCGGCGCCGACCTGACCGAGTATCGCCAGGCCACGCCCGCCGAGATCGTCGGGCGCGGCATGGGCCGGCTCTGGGACGCCATCGCCCAATGCCGCAAGCCGGTGATCGCCGCCGTGTGCGGACACGCGCTGGGCGGCGGCTGCGAGCTGGCCCTGCATGCCGATCTGATCATCGCCGGCACCGGGGCGCGCTTCGGCCAGCCCGAGGTCCGCATCGGCCTGATGCCCGGCGGGGGCGCCACCCAGCGCCTGACCCGCGCGGTGGGCAAGTTCCAGGCGATGCGGCTGCTGCTGCTGGGCGAGCCGATCGGCGCCGACGAGGCGCTGCGCCTGGGACTGGTGTCGGAGATGGTGGCCGACGATCAGGTCGAGCCGCGGGCGCTGGAGCTGGCAGCCCGGCTGGCCCGCGGCCCGGCTGCGGTGCAGACGCTCATCAAGGAGACGGTGATCGCCGGCATGAACCTGCCGCTGCAGCAGGGGCTGGAGCTGGAGCGGCGCGCCTTCGCCCTGGCGTTCGCCTGGCCGGACCGGGCCGAGGGCATTGCCGCGCGGCTGGAGCGGCGCGAGCCGTGCTGGCTCAGGCCCGAGCCGCCTGCGCCCGTTCCTGGTGCGCGAAATCCGTTCCCTTGAGCGTCATCGCGATCAGGAAGGCCAGCGCCATGACGCCGCCGCCGATCTCGAAGCTGGCGGTGATCGCGTCGCGGAAAGCGGCAGTGATGACCGGATGCAGCGCCGCCGGCAGCGCCGCGATCGCGTCCATGCCGCCATTGATGATGGCCTGCGCGTCGATCTGCGGGTGCTGCGCCATGTCGGCGCCGAGGCGCGCGCTCATCACGCCGCCTGACACCGCCACGCCCAGCGCGCCGCCGAGCGAGCGGATGAAGGACATGCTGGCCGTGGCCACGCCCAGCTCGCGCGGCGGCACCGCGTTCTGCACGATGGCGGTGGCGTTGGGCATCGCCACGCCCATGCCCAGGCCCAGCACCGCCAGCGCGATCCAGAACATCGGGATGGCGGCGTCGGCATGCGCCAGCCAGGCCAGGCTGGCCAGGCCGGTGGCCTCCAGCGCGATGCCGCCGGCCATGAAGAGCTTGGGCCGGCCCAGGTCGGCCGAGATCTTGCCGCCCAGGATGGAGCTGGCCAGCATCATCAGGATCTGCGGCAGCAGCATGAAGCCGGCCTGCGCCGGATCCAGCCCCAGCACGAGCTGGAAGTACAGCGGCAGGAAGACCATCGCGCTCATCATCGCGAAGCCCATGCAGCCCATGGCCACCGAGCCGATGGTGAAGGAGCGGATGCGAAAGAGCGCCAGCGTCAGGATCGGCTCGGGGGCATGGCGCTCGCGCCAGAGGAAGAGCGCGGTGAGCACCGCCACCGTCGCGAAGCCCGCCAGCGTCTGCCACGAGCCCCACGGGAAGGCCGAGCCGCCCCAGCTGAACATCAGCAGCGCGAGCGCGGCGGCCGCGGCCAGCAGCACCGCGCCCAGGTGATCGATCTGGCGGCGCAGGCGCTCGCCGGTGGCCGGCAGCGCGCGGTAGATGATGGCCAGCGCGATCAGGCCGACCGGCAGGTTGACGTAGAACACCCACCGCCAGCCCAGCGTGGTGGTGAGCCCCCCGCCCAGCAGCGGCCCGGCCACCGCCGACAGCGCAAAGGCGCCGGTGAACAGCCCCTGGTAGCGCACCCGCTCGCGCGGCCCCACCACGTCGGAGATCACGGTCTGGGTGAGCGTCATGATGCCGCCGGCGCCGATGCCCTGGATCGCGCGGAAGGCCACCAGCTGCGCCATCGAGCCCGCCAGCCCGCACAGCGCCGAGGCGCCGACGAACAGCGCGATCGCCAGCAGCAGCAGGCGCCGGCGCCCGTACATGTCGCTGAGCTTGCCCAGGATCGGCGTGGCGATGGTCGAGCTGAGCATGAAGGCCGTCACCACCCAGGACAGGTGCGCCAGGCCGCCGAGCTCGCTGGCCATGCGCGGCAGCGCGGTGTTGACGATGCTCTGGTCCAGCGAGGCCAGGGTCATCGAGAGCATCAGGCCGGCCAGGGTCAGCCTGAGGCGGGAGGGAGACTGGGCAATGATTGACATGTCAATCATTCTGCGGCCAAGCGCAATGTCCGACCCGGCGCAGGGGATATCCCGTGCCGGCGCCTCAGCGCACCCGGCAGGCCGCCGCCGCCGCGCCGCGCTCGAACACGAACTCCCGGAAGGCCGCGCCGACGCCGCCCAGCACCGTGTCGCGGCGCTGCACGAAGCACCAGTCGATCTGCTTGGGCAGGCCCTCGACATCGAGCACCGCCAGCCGGCCCGCCTCCAGCTCGATCTGGAAGGTGTGCGCCGACAGGAAGCTGATGCCCAGGCCGCACATCACCGCCTGCTTGATGGTCTCGTTGCCGGCCAGCTCCAGCCCGGCGCGCACCTGGATGGACTGCGACTGCAGCAGATGCTCCAGGAACTGCCGGGTGGCCGAGCCGGGCTCGCGGAAGATGAAATGCTCGTCGCGCAGATCGGCCCAGCGCAGCCCGGCGCGGCCGGCCAGCGGATGGTCGGGTGCGGCCACGATGCAGTGCGGGTGGCGCGCGAAGCTGGTCGCCTCCAGATCGCCCTCGGAGGGCGGGTAGCCCATGATCGCCAGATCGAGGCGGTGGTCCTGCAGCATCTCCAGCACCTCGGCGCGGCGCGCCACCGTCAGCTTCGGGCGCACCTCCGGGTGCTGGTGGATGAAGTCGGCCAGCAGGCGCGGCGCGAAGTAGTGCGCGGTCGACACCACGCCCAGGTGCAGCAGGCCGCGCGGGCCGCGGGCGTCGTCGCGGTGGGCCTGCATGGCCTCCTCGGCGGCGCGGGCCTGCGCCAGGAGCAGCCGCGCGTGCTGCAGCAGCTCGCGCCCGGCCTCGGTCAGCCGCGGGCGCGGCAGGCGCTCGAAGAGCACCACGCCCAGCTCGCCCTCGAGCTGGCGCACCTGCATCGACACCGCCGGCTGGCTCATGCCGAGCTGCTCGGCCGCCCGCGAGAAGCTGCCGCTGGCGGCCACCGCCTCGAACAGCCGCAGCGCGCGCAGTTGCAGATCCTTCATCTCGTGTCTCCCGGAGGTCATGGCATTCAGAGCGCTCGGGACTTTCCCCGAATGACAGCGGCGTCATCCGATCTCTGGGGCCCCCGGACCTCGGGGACAACCCGAAGAAATCGCGGCTTGGCGAAACCCGGACGATGTGCTGCCACGAACCATAACCGATTACTGATGGATTTCATCAGAAACCATCGATTGTGACGCTGGGTCGAGCCCCCTAAGCTTCGTCTCCATCGCCCCTGTCATCAGACAACCTGACACACCGCACGCCATGACCTCGACCCCGATCCGCCCCTTCCCGCGCTGGGACGACGCCCGCGCCGCCACCCTCGACGAGCCCGGCCTGCTGCTGTACCGCTCCAACCTGCTGGGCTCGGACCTGCGCATCACCAACTACGGCGGGGGCAACACCTCGGCCAAGATCCATCAGATCGACCCGCTCAGCGGCGAGACGGTGGAGGTGCTGTGGGTCAAGGGCTCGGGCGGCGATGTCGGCTCGATGAAGCTCGACGGCTTCTCGACGCTCTACATGGACAAGCTGCGCGACCTCAAAAAACTCTACCGCGGCCTGGAGCATGAAGACGAGATGGTCGGCTACCTGCCGCACTGCACCTTCAACCTCAACAGCCGCGCCGCCTCGATCGACACGCCGCTGCACTCGTCCCTGCCCTATGCGCATGTCGACCACATGCATCCGGACGCGGTGATCGCGATCGCCGCGATGGCCAACTCCGAGGCCATCACCCGCCAGGTCTTCGAGGGCATGGTGGGCTGGCTGCCCTGGCTGCGTCCGGGCTACGAGCTGGGCCAGCGCCTGGCCGAATACAACGCGGCCCACCCCGGCCTGCGCGGCATCGTGCTGGCCGGCCACGGCCTGTTCAGCTGGGGCGACACCGCCAAGAGCTGCTACGAGAACACCGTCGACCTGATCGAGCGCGCCCAGAGCTGGCTGGCCCAGCAGCGCGAGGCGAAGAAGGTGGCCGTCTTCGGCGGCCCGGCGGTCGAGTCGCTGCAGGATGCCGAGCGCGACGCCACGCTGGCCCGCGTGCTGCCGGTGCTGCGCGGCCTCTCGAACGAAGGCGCACCGAAGCTGCTGCACCTGAA
>JAUPTP010000105.1 GCA_030918015.1 Pseudomonadota bacterium | reverse complement strand
GGCCTGGCCGGCCGAGCCGGTGCCCTTGGCGTCGATGCGCTCGCCGTAGGGCGGGTTGAGCACCAGCACGCCGCGCTCGGCCGGGCAGGGGCGCTGCAGCGCGTCCATCGTCTTGAACTCGATCGCGTGCGCGACGCCGGCCCGCTCGGCATTGCGGGTGGCGAAGTCGGTCATGCGGAAGGACACGTCGCCGGCGAAGATCGGCACCGCCGGCGCATGCACCCGCGCGCGCGCCTCGGCCTTCATCGCCTGCCAGGCCGGGGCCTCGAGGCGGAAGGGCTGCAGCCGCTCGAAGGCGAAGCTGCGCTGCAGGCCCGGCGCGATGCCGCAGGCGATCTGCGCCGCCTCGATCGCGATGGTGCCGGCGCCGCAGCAGGGGTCGAGCAGCGCGCCGTCCTCGGGCCGGCCGTGCCAGCCGGCGGCGGCCAGCATCGCCGCGGCCAGCGTCTCCTTCAGCGGCGCCTCGCCCTTGGCCTCGCGCCAGCCGCGCTTGAACAGCGCCTCGCCGCTGAGGTCGACCGAGATCGTCGCGTGGTCCTCGTGCAGGTGCAGCACCAGCGACAGGTCGGGGCGGTGCGGGTCGACATTGGGGCGCTCGCCGCTGTCCTCGCGCATCACGTCGCAGACCGCGTCCTTGATGCGCAGCGAGGCGAAATGCAGGCTCTGCAGCGGCGAGCGCACCGCGGTGGTGTCCACCCGCAGCGTCTGGCGCGGCGTGATCCAGTCGGGCCAGCGCACGCTGCAGGCCAGCTCGTAGAGGTCGCGCTCGTCGCGGTAGCCGCCTTCGGCGACCTGCCACAGCACGCGCTGCGCCAGCCGGCTCTCGAGGTTGAGCCGCATCGCGGTGGCGGCGCTGCCGATCAGCGAGACGCCGCCCCGCTCGGCGCGCACCGATTCGGCCGCACGCGGCGCGCCGGCGGCGATCAGGATGGCGCGGACCTCGTCGGCCAGCAGCGGCTCGACGCCGGCGGCGCAGGGAAGAAAGAGGGGCGAGGGGTTCAGGACGGCAGGCATGGCGCGATTGTCGCCGCCCCGGACCCGCCGTCATCCGGCAAGGAATGGATACAGCCGTTGCAACGCTCCGGGCGGCCTCTTAAGGCGCCCAGAATCGAAACCCGGTCAACCGGACCAGACTCGGCGCCGTCAGAGATCGTGACCCCGGCGGCTTCGCCTCGCCGGTCAACCTGCCTGGAGATGGCCATGAACAACACCTCGTCCCCCCGCACCGCCCTCACCGCCCTGGTCGCCGTCACGGCGGCCGCCTCGATGCTGCTGGCCGGCTGCGCCGACATGAGCGAGCGCCAGAAGGGCACCGCGATCGGCGCGGGCATCGGCGCCGGCGTCGGCGCCATCATCGGCAAGACCACCGGCGGCAAGGCCGGCACCGGCGCGGTCGTCGGCGGCGCCGTCGGCGCGGTCGCCGGCAACCTGTGGTCCAAGCGCATGGAGGACAAGCGCCGCGAGATGGAGCAGGCCACCGCCGGCACCGGCGTGACGGTGGCGCGCACCGACGACAACCAGCTGCGCGTCAACCTGCCCGGCGACATCTCCTTCGACAGCGGCCGCGCGCGCATCCGCCCGGACATGGCGCCGATCCTGGGCAAGTTCGCGCAAGGGCTGGACAGCACGATGAACGTGCAGATCACCGGCCACACCGACAGCCAGGGCAGCGACGCGGTCAACAACCCGCTGTCGAAGGAGCGCGCCGACGCGGTGCGCGACTACCTGGTCGGCCAGGGCGTGTCGGCCTCGCGCATCAGCACCGTCGGCCGCGGCGAGGGCCAGCCGATCGCCGACAACGCCACCGCCGAAGGCCGCGCGAAGAACCGCCGCGTCGAGATCTTCCTGCGCGAGCCGGCCAAGACCGGCGGCTGAGGCCGCCTCAGTCCCGCCTCAGTCCCACATCAGCAGCTCGGCCAGACGGCGCGTCACCCAGCGCGCCTCGTCCTCGGAGAAGCCGGACTCGGGCCGGGCCAGGCCCTGCTCGATGCGCGCCAGCACCTCGTCCTCCGACACGCCCAGGTCGAAGTGGATGTGCTGCGCCTGCGCCACCAGCTGCTGGGCCAGGTCCTCGCAGAGCTCGTAGCGCTCGCGCACCTGCGCCACCGGCGTGCGCAGCCGGGTGCGGCTGCGGTCGCGGTGCAGGTCGAGGAAGGATTCGGGGATGAGGATCTGGTTCTCGTCGGACATGGTGGGCTCAGTGTAGGCGGGGCGGCTGGCGCAGCGCCGGCCCGCCGATCAGCAGCGCCACCAGCGCGCAGCCGGCCACCGCCGCCACCATCGGCAGCGCACCATGCGCATGGCCGCCCAGCACCGACACCAGCGACATGACCGCTGCACCGCACACCATCTGGAAGGTGCCGATCAGCGCCGAGGCGGTGCCGGCGATCTCGCCATGGTGGTCCAGCGCCATCACCGGCACGGTCGGGGCGACCAGCCCCAGGAAGCCGTAGGCCACGAACAGCAGCGCCACCAGCATCTCCAGCCGGTCGATGCCCGCGGCGGTCAACGCCAGCAGCAGCGCGCTGGCCGCCAGGTAGCCGACCAGCCCCAGCTGCACCACACGCGCCAGCCCGAGGCGGCGGCACAGCCGCACATTGAGCTGCGCCGCGCCGATGAAGGCGATCGCGTTCAGGCCGAACAGCAGGCCGTACTGCGTCGGCGTCACGCCGTGGTGCTCGATCATCACGAAGGACGAATGGCCCAGGTAGGCCATGAAGCCCGACATCGCGAAGGCGCCGGTCAGCGCCAGCGCGCGGAAATGGCCGTCGCGCAGCAGGGTGCCCACCGCCGCGAGCGTGCCCGCCAGCGTGGTGCCGCGCCGCGCCTCGACCGGGCGGCTTTCCTCCAGCGGCCCCAGCACCAGCCCCAGCGCGAGCAGCCCCAGCACGACGATGCAGCCGAAGATCCAGCGCCATCCCGCCAGCGCCACCACCAGGCTGCCGGCCACCGGCGCCAGGATCGGCGAGACGCTGAACACCAGCATCAGCAGCGCGCCCAGCCGGGCGGCCTCGACGCCGGTGTGCAGGTCGCGCACCACCGCGCGCGGGATGACCATGCTCGCGCAGGCCCCGACACCGGCGACGAAGCGCATCGCGATCAGCGTGCGCGCGTCCGGCGCCAGCGCGCAGCCCAGCGAGCCCAGCACGAACAGGCCCAGGCCGATCGCCATCGGCCCGCGCCGCCCGAAGCGGTCCGACAGCGGCCCGTAGAGCATCTGGCACAGCCCGAGCGCGACGAAGAAGGCGGTCAGGCTCATCTGCACCTCGGCCGCGCTCGCGCCCAGCGCCTGCGCCATCTGCGGCATCGCCGGCAGGTACATGTCGATCGCGAACGGCCCGATCGCGGAGATCAGGCCCAGGATCAGGGCGTGGCGGAGCAGGGAGGATGAAGGCATCGGGGGCGTCCGGAGACAGCAAGGACCAGCCGGCCATGCTAGCGGGCCGGCGCGACCTCTGCCCGACACGAAGAAAAGCGGCGCCCCGCAGGGCGCCGCTCGTTGCCGCCTGTCAATCCGGCGATCAGGCCTGACCGGCCTTCACCTTCAGACGCCACGCATGCAGCAGCGGCTCGGTGTAGCCGCTGGGCTGCTCCTTGCCCTTGAAGACCAGGTCCAGCGCGGCCTGGAAGGCGGCGCCCTGCGGGTTGGCGACCAGCGACTTGTAGGCGGCGTCACCGGCGTTCTGCGCATCGACCTTGGCGGCCATGCGGCTGAAGGACTCGCGCACCTGGCCTTCCGTCACCACGCCGTGGTGCAGCCAGTTGGCGACGTGCTGGCTGGAGATGCGCAGCGTCGCGCGGTCCTCCATCAGGCCGATGTCGTTGATGTCGGGCACCTTCGAGCAGCCCACGCCCTGGTCGACCCAGCGCACCACATAGCCCAGGATGCCCTGGATGTTGTTGTCGATCTCCTGCTGCTTCTCGGCCTCGCTCCACTGGGCTTCGGCGACCACGGGGATGGTCAGCAGGTCGGTCAGCAGCTTGGTCGTGACCTCGGCGTTGCCGGCGTCGCCGCTGGCCTCGATCGCCTTCTGCACGTCCGACACCAGCACCTGGTGGTAGTGCAGGGCGTGCAGCGTGGCGGCGGTCGGACTCGGGGTCCAGGCGGTGTTGGCGCCGGCCTTGGGGTGGCCGATCTTTGCCTTCAGCATCTCGGCCATCAGGTCCGGCATCGCCCACATGCCCTTGCCGATCTGGGCGCGGCCGCGCAGGCCGCAGGCCAGGCCGATCAGCACGTTGCGGCGCTCGTAGGCGGCGATCCAGCTGCTCGTCTTGATGTCGCCCTTGCGCATCATCGGGCCGGCCAGCATGGCGGTGTGCATCTCGTCGCCGGTGCGGTCGAGGAAGCCGGTGTTGATGAAGGCCACCCGCGACGAGGCGGCGGCGATGCAGGCCTTCAGGTTGACCGAGGTGCGGCGCTCCTCGTCCATGATGCCCAGCTTGACGGTCGAGTCGGCCAGGCCCAGCAGCTGCTCGACGCGGCTGAACAGCTCGCAGGCGAAGGCCACTTCGGCCGGGCCGTGCATCTTGGGCTTGACGATGTAGACCGAGCCCTTGCGCGAGTTGCGCAGGCCCGGCGTGCCCAGGCCCTTGAGGTCATGCAGCGCGATGGTCGTGGTGATGACCGCGTCCATGATGCCTTCGGGGATCTCGCGACCCTGACCTTGCGAATCAGCGCCCCACAGGATGGCCGGGTTGGTCATCAGGTGGCCGACATTGCGCACGAACAGCAGGCTGCGGCCATGCAGCACCACTTCGCCCTGGCCGCTGGCGGCGGTGTAGACGCGGTCGGCGTTCAGGCCGCGCGTCATCTCCTTGCCGCCCTTCGAGAAGGTCTCGGTCAGCGAGCCGCGCAGGATGCCCAGCCAGTTGCGGTAGCCGACCAGCTTGTCCTCGGCGTCCACCGCGGCGACCGAGTCTTCCAGGTCGAGAATCGTCGACAGCGCGGCTTCCACCACCACGTCGGCCACGCCGGCGGCGTCGCTGGCGCCGATGACGGTCGAGCGGTCGATGCGGATGTCGATGTGCAGGCCGTTGTGCGCCAGCAGGAGGCTGGTCGGGTTGGCGGCGTCACCCTGGTAGCCGACCAGCTGGGCCGGGACTTCCAGGCCGGTGAGGGCGCCGCCGGCGGTCTTCACCACCAGCTGGCCGGCCTCGATGGCGTAGCCGGCCGAGGCCTTGTGGCTGGCGTTGACCAGCGGCGCGGCCTGGTCGAGGAAGTCGCGGGCGAAGGCGATGACCTTGGCGCCGCGCACCGGGTTGTAGCCGCGGCCCTTCTCGGCGCCGCCGTCCTCGGAGATGGCGTCGGTGCCGTACAGCGCGTCATAGAGCGAACCCCAGCGCGCGTTGGCGGCGTTCAGCGCGTAGCGGGCGTTCAGGATCGGCACCACCAGCTGCGGGCCGGCCTGCACCGCCAGCTCGTCGTCGACGTTGGCGGTCGTGGTCTGCACCTCGGCCGGCACCGGCACGATGTAGCCGATTCGCTCCAGCTCGGCGCGGTAGGCGGCCATGTCGGCGATCGGGCCGGGGTGGGCGGCATGCCAGGCGTCCATCGCGGTCTGGATGCGGTCGCGCTCAAGCAGCAGCGCGGCGTTCTTCGGCGCCAGATCGCGCACGATCGCATCGAAGCCCGCCCAGAAGGCGGCCGCATCGACGCCCGTGCCCGGCAGGACCTGGTCCTCGACGAAGCGGTACAGCGCGGTGGCCACTTGCAGGCCGTGGATCTGGGTGCGGTCGGTCATGGTGTGAACCTCGGGATCAGGAAGGGAAGAAGTCCAGGGCATCGCGCAGGCTGGTGCCGATGCGGGTGGGCTCGGTGCCGAGCGGGTCCAGCGGCACGCCGGCGCGGTTGACCCACAGCGTGGTGTAGCCGTGCCAGGTGGCGCCGATGGCGTCCCAGCCGTTGCTGGAGACGAAGAGGATCTGGCGGGCGCTCAGGCCCAGCGCCTTCGGGCCGAGCGCGTAGGCGCGCGGATCGGTCTTGAAGGCGCGCACCGGCTCGACGCTGAGCACCGGGTCGAGCAGCGGCCCCAGACCGGCGCTGCGCACCGCGATGCCGAGCATGCCGGGGTCGCCGTTGCTCAGGATGCCGGCCGGGATGCCGCGCGCCTTCAGGCCTTCGAGCACCTCGCGCACCTCGGGAAAGGCGCTCAGGTGCCGGTACTGGTTCATCAGCGCCAGTTCGGCGTCGGTGTCGAGCACCTGGCCGAGCCGCGCGCAGGCGAAGCGCAGCGCATCGCGGGTCAGCTCCCAGAACGGGCGGTAGCGCGAGCCGTCGGGCGCGCTCATCGTCACCAGCCGGGTGTATTCGATCTGCTTGTCGCGCCACAGCAGCGCCAGCGCCTCGCCGCGGCCGGGAAAGCGCTGCTCGGCCGCCAGCGCCACGCTGTAGACATCGAACAGCGTGCCGTAGGCGTCGAACAGGACGGCCTGGGGGGCGGTGGTGGCGGACAGCTTGTGCATGGTGGACGCCACTTTATTGCAACCTTGCAAGATGATTGATGGCTTGAAAATCGAATGATTTGTGACTGAAATGCGTGTAATTCCTGAACTGAGGACTTGTCGCCTGCGCGCTCCAAGGGACCGGAGAGAGGGAAGGAGGGAGCGAAGGGGCAAGCCTCGACCCTGCACGCCGCGGCGGTGAAGCCGCGCAGGCGTGTCGGGCTGGCCCCTGGGCGTGGACGGCATGACGCGGACCATCGGTCGGTCAGTCGGTCGCATTCGGGGGTCGCGGGCGGTTTCGACGCGCGCGACAGGCTGCCTTCAGGGCTCGAACGCCCCACCACACCCGTGGCAGCTTGCGCCTCTGGGTCGCCGGTGTCGTGGTTCCCGCTCTACCGGCGTGACGAGCCCGCGCGCCGAGCCGGGACGCGCACAGGGGGCGACAAGTCCGTGGAAGAGAACCCCTGTGGCGTGACGTGCAGACGCGCGAACGCCGACGGGCGCCCCGAGAAAGTCAGGGGGCGCGCGGAGTCGGTCGGTCCGTGGTGAGCGGGGTCAGCGCAGGCGTGGCGGGCGGCGCAGCCAGCAGGGGATCAGACGAGCGGGGAAATGGAGGGCGTCAGCCATGAATGGCTCCTTGCGACAGGTTCGAACCTGCCTCCCTCCCTGCCAAGAGAGGGGTGGCAGACCGTGCGGGTTGGCAGACCGGGCAAGGACCGGCAGGGGTTGCCCCCTCCCGCACGGCCCGCCATAGACGAAGCCATGCGCGCAGCTCACGCGCCGTAGGGACGTGAAAAAGCCGCGTCGGGCGCGGCTGCTGCGCCTTGCTTCCGGGCTGCCAAGCCCGTGCTCGCAGTGGGTGCGAGCGGGGTGGATGTTACCCCAGGGCTGACGA
>JAUPTP010000104.1 GCA_030918015.1 Pseudomonadota bacterium | reverse complement strand
CGGCTCGGCCGGCCAGCCGCGCGACGGCAACCCGGCCGCGGCCTGGGCCCTGTTCGACCTGACGCGCCAGACGCTGGCCTTCCACCGCGTGCCCTACGACCACGACGCGACCGCCGCCAAGATCATTGCCGCGGGCCTGCCGCGCGCGCTGGGCGAGCGGCTGCTGGTCGGTGCCTGAGGCCGGGGAGCGCGCGATGAGCTTCGACGCCTTTGGCGTGCGCTTCGGCGTGGGCGATCTGGTCGACGGCTTCCTGCTCGAGCGGCAGATGCACCAGGGCGGCATGGCCACGCTGTGGCAGGTCACCCACCCCGACCATCCGCAGCCGATGCTGATGAAGGTGCCGCGCATCAAGGGCGGTGAGGATCCGGCCACCATCGTCGGCTTCGAGGTCGAGATGATGATCCTGCCGATGCTGCGCGGCGTGCATGTGCCGCGCTGCATCGCCAAGGGCGACTTCGCGACGCGGCCCTACATCGTGATGGAGCACATCCCGGGCGAGTCGCTGCGGCCCCGCCTGGAGGCCGCGCCGATCCCGATCGAGGAGGTGGCCTCCGTGGGCGCGCGGGTGGCCACCGCGCTGCACGACCTGCACCGCCAGAACGTCATCCACCTCGACATCAAGCCGAGCAACATCCTGTTCCGCCCGGGCGGCGAGGCGGTGCTGGTCGACTACGGCCTGAGCCGCCACGACCACCTGCCCGACCTGCTCGACGAGGAGTTCAACCTGCCGATGGGCACCGGGCCCTACATGTCGCCCGAGCAGGTGCAGTTCCTGCGCAGCGAGCCGCGCTCGGACCTGTTCGCGCTGGGGGTGATGCTCTACCACCTGACCACCGGCGAGCGGCCCTTCGGCGCGCCCACCAGCGTGCGCGGCCTGCGCGAGCGGCTCTACCAGACGCCGGTGCCGCCGCGCCGGCTGCGGCCCGACTGTCCGCCCTGGCTGCAGGAGATCATCCTGCGCTGCCTGGAGGTGAAGGCCGAGGACCGCCATTCCAGCGCCGCCCATCTGGCGCACGACCTCACCCATCCGGACCAGATGGCGCTGACCGCCCGTGCCGAGCTCGACAGCACGCCGGGGCGGCTGCAGACCTGGCGGCGCTGGCTGGGATCGCTCGGCGCCGAGCCCTCGGCGCGCGGCTCGGTGGGCGAGCAGCTCAAGCGCGCGCCGATCATCATGGCCGCGGTCGACGTCACCAACGCCACCGAGCCGCTGCTCGACCAGCAGCGCGAGACGGTGCGGCGCATCGTCGCAGCCGAGCCGGGCGCGCGCCTGGCCTGCGTGGGCGTCATGCGCACCAACCGCATCGGCATGGACGAGCTGACCGACCGCTCCGGCAACAGCCTGCATGTCAAGCAGCTCGTCGGCCTGAAGCACTGGGCCCGGCCGATCGCGCAGTCGCTGGCGCTGGGCACCGGGCGGCTGACCTTCCATGTCCTGGAGGCGCCGGACGTGGCCGAGGCGCTGCTCGAGTTCGCGCGGCGCACCCAGGTCGACCACATCATCATGGGCGCGCGGGCGCGCTCGACGCTCAGGCGCTACCTGGGCACCGTCTCGTCCGAGGTGGTGGCCGATGCCGACTGCACCGTGACCGTGGTGCGCCGGCCTTCCGGAGAGGGCGACGAAGCGGAGTGAAGCCCGCCGGCGCCGGGGGCCTAGAATCCCCGGCTGCAATCCTGCATCCTCACGCCTTGCGTTCCCACGATGAGCATCACCGCACAGCTCGACGGCGTCGCCGTCTCGACCCAGGCCAATGTCTACTTCGACGGCCGCTGCGTCTCCCACACCGTCACCTTCGCCGACGGCACCCGCAAGAGCGTGGGCGTCATCCTGCCGGCGCAGCTGACGTTCGGCACCGGTGCGCCCGAGATCATGGAGACGGTGGCCGGCGCCTGCAGCGTGCTGCTGCCCGGCGCGAGCGAGTGGCAGACCTTCGGCCCCGGCGAGAAGTTCAGCGTGCCGGGCAACGCCCGCTTCGAGATCCGCGTCGAGGGCGAGCCCTACCACTACATCTGCCACTTCGGCTGATTTCCAGGATGGCGGGACGGTGTCCGTGTCGGCCCGCAAGGAGCACCGCAATGATCACTCGCCGCCATCTGCTGGCTGCCTCGGCGCTGCTGCCTCTGGCGGCACGGGGCACCCCCCCGGAGCTGGTGCGCCCCCGCGGGCGGGTCGTGCTGACGATCTCCGGCCGCATCGGCGTGCGCAATGCGGCCGATGCGGCCCAGTTCGACATGGACATGCTGGCGGCGATGCGCCAGCACAGCTTCTCGACGCACACGCCCTGGTATCCGCAGGCGCACAAGTTCACCGGGCCGCTGCTGCGTGAGGTGCTCGATGCGGTCGGCGCCCACGGGCGCACGCTGCGCGCCATCGCGCTGAACGACTACACGGTCGAGCTGCCGGTGGAGGACGCCACCCGCTATCCCGTGGTGCTGGCGCGCCTGTTCGACGACCGGCCGATGTCGGTGCGCGAGAAGGGGCCGCTGTTCATCATCTATCCCTTCGATTCTGACGAGGCGCTGCGCAGCGAGCGCTACTACAGCCGTTCGGCCTGGCAGCTCAAGGCGATCGACGTCGTGTGAGCACCTTGCCTGCTTTCGCCCTGACGCCGGCGCTCTCCGGCTCCCGGCGCGTCGGCCGTCTGCTGGCCCTCATGGCCCTGACGCTGGCGCTGGTCTTCGGGGGCATCGCCTGGCTGCAGTCGCAGTCGCTGCGGCTGCTCAGCGCCAATGTCGTCTACCAGGGCGACAACCTGGTCTGGAGCTTCTTCCAGCTCGAGACCGAGTACCTGCGCCTGCGCCATCTGGCGCATGAGTTCGTGCGCGAGGCCCCGCATCTTCCGGCCGCGGCGCGTGCGGCGCTCGAGGCCCGGCTGCGCGAGCGCTACGACATCTTCGTGAGCCGCATCGGGCTGATCGACCCGGCGCGCACCCAGGGCGTGATGCCCGACTTCCCCGAGCACCACCGGGTCATGGCCGAACTGGCGGCGGTGGTCGATCAGGTCGACCGGGTGCTCGGGCCCGAGGCGCCGCCAGAGATCGATGCGGCGGCGCTGCGGCCGCTGCTCGGCACGATCGACGGCCTGGCGACTTCGGTGCGCGAGCTCTCCGGGCTGTCGAACCGGGCGGTCGGCGAGGGCATCGTCAGTCGCAACGAGGCGGTGCGCCAGCAGAGCCGCATCGCCATCGCGCTGACCGTCTTCCAGTGCCTGCTCATCCTGGTCTTCGCGGTGATCGTCGTGCGCCAGGTGCGCGCCCTCGAGCAGCGCCGGCTCGAGCTCGAGGCGCTGGCGCGGCGCCTGCAGGAGGCGCGGGTCGAGGCCGAGCAGGCCAGCCGGGCCAAGAGCGCCTTCCTGGCCAACATGAGCCACGAGCTGCGCACCCCCTTCAACGGGATGCTGGGCATGCTGTCGATGCTCGACCGCTCGCCGCTGGATGCGCAGCAGCGCGAGCATCTGCAGATCGCCCGCCAGTCGGGCGAGCACCTGCTCACCATCCTCAACGACGTGCTCGACCTGTCGAAGCTGGAGTCCGCCCACCTGGACCTGGCGCCGCAGCCGGTCGATCTGCCGCGCCTGCTCGGCGAGGTCGAGGCCCTGATGCGTCCGCAGGCCCGCGCCAAGTCGCTGCACTTCGAGATCACGGTCGATGCGGCGGTGCCGGCGCGGGTCGAGGCCGACGGCAAGCGGCTCAAGCAGGTGCTCTTCAACCTGCTGGGCAATGCGATCAAGTTCACCGACCAGGGCCGGGTCGGCCTGCTCGTCGACACGGTGCCGGCCGCCACGCCCGAGGCGTCACCGCGGGTGCGCCTGCGGGTGGTCGACAGCGGCATCGGCATGGACGAGGCCACGCTGCAGCGCCTGTTCCAGCGCTTCAGCCAGGGCGACGACAGCATCGGCCGTCGCTTCGGGGGCACCGGCCTGGGCCTGGAGATCTCGCGCGAGCTGGTGCGGATGATGGGCGGCGACATCCAGGTCACCAGCCAGCCCGGCGTGGGCAGCGAGTTCGTGGCGGTGCTGCCTCTGCCCTGGCGGGTGGATGCGCCCGAGTCCGAGCCCGAGGCGGCGGCGAGCGCGCCGGGGCCGGCGTGCGATCCGGCCGAGGGGACGCATGCCTGCGCCGATGCGCCGGGCCCGGTGGCGGCGCCCGTGCTCCCTGCGCGACCGCTGGACATCCTGGTGACCGACGATCACCAGATCAACCAGAAGTTCATGCGCGTCCTGCTGGAGAGCCTGGGGCACCGGGTCAGTCTGGCGCTCGACGGTCAGGATGCCTTCGAGCAGGTGAGGACGCGCACGGAGGCACCCTTCGACCTGGTGCTGATGGACGTGCACATGCCGGTCATGGACGGGCTGGCCGCGACCCGGGCGATCCGGGCCTTGCCCTCGCCCATGAACGAGACCCGCATCGTCGCGCTGACGGCCGATGCCTTCACCGAGGTGCGGGCCCGCGCCAGCGAGGCGGGAATGAGCGACTTCCTGGCCAAGCCGGTGCAGGTCCATGAGGTCGAGGCCCTGCTGCGCCGCCATTTCGGGGTCCGAGGGGTGAATCGGGCCTTGCCCTCGCTGGCGGCCCCGGCGTCCCGACCCGCGCGCTCGACCCGGCCACGCCGCGGCGATGCCGGCCGGGTGCTGGATCTGGAGCTGATCTCCGACACCTGCGCGCTGCTGGGCGTGGAGCGCCTGCGCACCTTGCTCCAGGCCTTCTTCTCGGACGACAGCGGGGCGGTGGCCCAGCTGCTCGCGCTGCTCGCGCAGGCCTCTGCCGAGGGGCTGCCCATGGCTGCGCACCGGGTCCGGGGCACGGCCGCGACCCTGGGGCTCAAGCAGCTGGCGGCCACCGTGGCCGACATCGAGCAGCACGGTCTGGGCGCCGGTGATCCGGCCGAGGCGCTGGAGCAGCAGCTGCGCCAGCAGATCGAGCTGTCCTGGCGGATGTGCGCGAGGATGGGCTGGGCGACGCCGCCCGACGCACCGGCCTGAGCGGTTCAGGCCGCGGCGGGCGTGCCGCCGGCGGGGTGGCTGCGGTCGGTCATGGGGCTGCCGTCGGTGCGCGAGGCATGCCAGCGGTGCACGCCGTCGCGGCGGAAGGTCACGACGATCTCGTTGCCATAGCTGTCGCGCCACATCCAGTCGCCGTTCGTGCCCTGCACGCGCTGGCCCAGGCTGCCGGAGATGGCCAGCACGTCGGACATGCTCATGCCGTGGGCCAGCTGCGATTGCAGGGTGATCACGCTGTCGACCATGCCCATCGGCCGGTTGGCGACATTGACCACCTGGCGGGTCGCGCGGTTGAACTGCAGCACCATCCAGAAGCCGATCACGGTCAGGGCCAGCAGCACGCCGCGCCAGCCCATCGTCAGTCCGCCCACGGCCAGGGCTGCCGCGGCCAGAAGCGCATTCATCACGCGTTGATTGGGAACTTTCATGTACCTGATCTTATGCCGGGGAAGAGAGGGGGCTTCCTCGTCGCGACCGGGGCCAGGCCTTCTGCCCTTGATTCAAGGGGGAGCTGGGGCGGAGGAAGATGCGGAAAGTGTAGTACCGGCCGGGTTCATGGGTGTCATTTGAAACAAATGGCAATATTTCTAAGGTGGGGCTCAGAAAAGTCCGGATTCTGACCTTGACGCCGGGTGCTGCGCACGCTCACTGCAGCGAGCGCAGGATCTCGATGGCCTGCTCGATGCGGTCGACCGGATGCACCGTCAGGCCCTCGATCGCCTTCTTCGGCGCATTGGCGCGCGGCACCAGCGCGACCGAGAAGCCCAGCTTGGCGGCCTCCTTCAGGCGGTCCTGGCCGCGCGGGGCCGGGCGCACCTCACCGGCCAGGCCGACCTCGCCGAAGGCGATGAAGCCCTTGGGCAGCGCCCGCCCGCGCAAGGAACTCTGGATCGCCAGCAGCACCGCCAGGTCGGCTGCCGGCTCGCCGATCCTCACGCCGCCGACCGCGTTGACGAACACGTCCTGGTCGGCGCACGACACCCCGGCGTGGCGGTGCAGCACCGCCAGCAGCATCGCCAGCCGGTCGCGGTCCAGGCCGACGCTGAGCCGGCGCGGGCTCGGGCCGCCGCTGTCGACCAGCGCCTGGATCTCCACCAGCATCGGCCGCGTGCCCTCCAGCGTCACCAGCACGCAGGCGCCGGGCACCGGCTCGCCCTGGGTCGACAGGAAGATCGCGCTCGGGTTGGTGACGCCCTTGAGGCCGCGGTCGGTCATCGCGAACACGCCGATCTCGTTGACCGCGCCGAAGCGGTTCTTGATCGCGCGCACCAGCCGGAAGCTCGAATGGGTGTCGCCCTCGAAATAGAGCACGGTGTCGACGATGTGCTCGAGCACGCGCGGGCCGGCCAGCGCGCCTTCCTTGGTGACATGGCCGACCAGCACGATGGTGCAGCCGCTCGACTTGGCCACCCGGGTGAGCTGCGCGGCGCACTCGCGCACCTGCGCCACCGACCCCGGCGCCGAGCTGAGCTGCTCGGAGAACAGCGTCTGGATCGAGTCGATGACGCAGAAGGCCGGCTGCTCGGCCGCCAGCGTGGCCAGGATGCGCTCCAGCCCGATCTCGGCCAGCAGCCGCATCTGCAGCCCCTCCAGCCCGAGGCGGCGCGCGCGCAGCGCCACCTGCGCACCGGACTCCTCGCCGGTCACGTAGAGCACGCCCATCTGCCGCGACAGCGCCTCGGCCGCCTGCAGCAGCAGCGTGCTCTTGCCGATGCCGGGGTCGCCGCCGATCAGCACCACGCCGCCCTCGACGATGCCGCCGCCGAGCACCCGGTCGAGCTCCTCCAGCCCGGTGGGCGTGCGCGCGACCTCGGCGGCCTCGATGTCGGCCAGCGTGGCCACGGCCTGGCTCTTGGCCAGCGCCTGGAAGCGGGTGTTGCGGCCGGCGGCGCCGGCCGCGGCGGTCGGCTCGGCCACCGTCTCGTCGAGGGTGTTCCACGCATTGCAGTGCGGGCACTTGCCCAGCCACTTCGGGCTGGTGCCGCCGCAGTCGCGGCAGGTGTAGATCGTCTTGTCGCGGGCCATGGCGCGATTGTCGCCGTGCGCCATTCCCCGGCGGGGCATGCTACAAATCCGGGATGGACTTCTCGACCTGGATCACCTTCTTCGCGGCCTGCTGGGCCATCAGCCTGTCTCCCGGACCCGGCGCGGTGGCGTCGATGAGCGCCGGCATGGGGCACGGCTTCTGGCGCGGCTATGCCATCGTCATCGGGCTGGTGCTGGGCATCTGGACCCAGGTGCTGGTCGTCTCGGTCGGCCTGGGCGCGCTGATGGCGACCTCGGCCTGGGCCTTCTCGATGCTGAAATGGCTGGGCGTGGCCTATCTGGTCTGGCTGGGCA
>JAUPTP010000103.1 GCA_030918015.1 Pseudomonadota bacterium | reverse complement strand
CTCGAGCTGCTGGGGCGGCATGTGTCACGGCTGCTCGATCAGCGGGTCGCGGAGATGCGCCAGGCCGAGCTGCTGCGCGAGAGCCTGCGCCGCACGGAGATCCAGGTCGACCGGGTCGACGAGTCCCGCCGGCTGCTGGAAACCGCCGAGGAGGCCAGGCTGGCGCTGACCGAGCTGCTGGCCGCCCAGCAGCGCCTGGAGGAGGAACTGCGCGAGCGCGAGCAGCATTTCCGCACGTTGGCCGACCAGGGCAGCGCGCTGATCTGGACGGCGGGCCTGGACATGGGCTGCGACTACTTCAACCAGCCCTGGCTGGACTTCACCGGTCGCACCCTGGCGCAGGAGCGTGGCAGCGGCTGGACCCAGGGCCTGCACGACGAGGACCTCGAGCGTGTCGTGCGGGTCTACCGGACGGCATTCGCCGAGCGGCGCCGCTTCAGCACGGAGGGCCGACTGCGCGCCCGCGACGGTCAGCACCGCTGGATCCGCTGCGACGGCTCGCCGCGGCATGACAGCCAGGGGCAGTTCCTGGGCTTCATCGGCTACTGCTGCGACATCTCCGAGGCGAAGGAGACCGAGTTCCGCATGCGCCGCTTCAGCGCGGAGCTCGAGCGGCGGGTGGCGGCCCGCACCGCCGATCTGGCGGCGGTCAACCGCGAGCTGGCCACCTTCACCTACACCGTGTCGCATGACCTGAAGGCGCCGCTGCGCGGCATCGACGGCTACAGCCGCCTGCTCGAGCTCGGGCATGGCGAGCGGCTCGACGAGAGCGCGCGCGAGCTGGTGGCCTCCATCCGCCTGGGGGTGCTGCAGATGAACCTGCTCATCCACGACCTGCTGGCCTACTGCCATCTCGAGCAGCGCCAGGTGCGTGCCCACCCGCTCGATCTGCTCGGGCTGGTGCGGTGCCTGCTCGAGGCGCGGCGCCTCGAGGGCCTGGGCTCGCGCGCCGAGATCCGGCTCGAGGTCGACGGGCGCGAGGCGGACGAGCGGACCCCGCCGGTGTGGGTCGTTGCCGATGCCGATGGCCTGCAGATGGTGCTGCGCAACCTGATCGACAACGCGCTCAAGTTCAGCGAGCTCAGCATGCCCCCTCGGGTGTGCGTGCGTCTCGGTCTCGACCCGGGCCAGCCTGGCTGCGTTATCCTGTCTGTCCACGACAACGGCATCGGCTTCGACATGAAGTACCACGACCGGATCTTCGAGATCTTCCAGCGCCTGGAGCGCGCCGAGGCCTATCCCGGCACCGGCGTGGGGCTGGCGATCGTGCGCAAGGCCATGCAGCGCATGGGCGGGCGGGTGTGGGCGCAGAGCACGCCGGGCGAGGGCGCCGTCTTCCATCTGGAGCTGCCGCGATGACCTCGACCGAGCCCTTGCGCCGCGCGATTTTGCTGGTCGAGGACAATCCGGTCGATCTGGACCTGACCCGGCGGGCCTTCGCGCGCAGCCAGCTCACCAACCCGCTGGAGGTGGCCCGCGACGGCGCCGAGGCGCTCGACTGGCTGGCGCGCTGGGACGCGGGCCAGCCGCTGCCGCTGGTGGTGCTGCTCGACCTGAAGCTGCCCAAGGTGGATGGCCTGGAGGTGCTGCGGCGCTACCGCGCGCACGCCCTGGCGCGCTCGGTGCCGATCGTGGTGCTCACCTCCTCGTCGGAGGACCGCGACATCGCGCGCGCCTACGCCGACGGGGCCAACTCCTACATCGTCAAGCCGGTCGACTTCGACAAGTTCCTCGAGGTGACGGCGCAGATCAAGCTGTACTGGTGCCTGCTGAACCAGCCGCCGTCCGCTCACGCGTCGGATCCGGCCTGAGGCCTTGCCGTCGCGGCATAGCAGCTAGTCCCGTGCGGTGCTGGTCGGGGTCAGGCGACGCTCGACAGAATGTCCGACCCCTCTTCCGGAGACTCTGCAGATGACTTTCACCGCGCGCCGCCTCGGCCCCTTCGATGTCGCCCCGATCGGGCTGGGCTGCATGAACCTCAGCCATGCCTACGGGGTGCCGCCGTCGCCCGAGGAGGCCGCCGGCGTGCTGCTGCGCGCGCTGGAGCTGGGCGTGACCCACTTCGACACCGCCGCGCTGTACGGCTTCGGCGCCAACGAGGAGCTGGTCGGCCGGGTGCTGGCGCCGCACCGCCACCGCTTCACGCTGGCGAGCAAGTGCGGCATGACCGGGGTCGATGGCAGGCGCGTGATCGACGGCCGCCCGGCCACGCTCAAGGCCACCTGCGAGGCGGCGCTGCGCCGGCTGCGCACCGATGTCATCGACCTGTACTACCTGCACCGCTGGGACAAGGCGGTGCCGATCGAGGAGTCGGTGGGCGCGCTGGCCGATTTGGTGCGCGAGGGCAAGATCCGCGCGATCGGCCTGTCGGAGGTGTCGGCGCCGACGCTGCGCCGCGCCCATGCGGTGCACCCGATCGCCGCGCTGCAGACCGAGTACTCGCTGTGGACGCGCAACCCCGAGATCGCGGTGCTGGACGCCTGCCGCGAGCTGGGCGTGGCCTTCGTCGCGTTCAGCCCGCTGGCGCGCGGCTTCCTGCCGGGCACGCTGCGCGAGGTCTCCGGCTTCGACGCCAAGGACATCCGCCGCGCGATGCCGCGCTTCGCCGCCTCGAACCATGCGTCCAACCTGCGGCTGCTCGAGCCGCTGGTGGCCGTGGCCGAGGAGGCGGGCTGCACGCTGGCGCAGCTGGCGCTGGCCTGGCTGCTGCACCGCGGCGACCACATCCTGCCGATTCCGGGCACCACGAGCGTGGTCCATCTGGAAGAGAACCTGGGCGCGGCCGCCGTGACGCTGACGCCCGCGCAGAGGGCCCGCCTGGAGGCGGCGATCCATCCGGGCAACGTGGCCGGCGCGCGCTACAACGGCGCCACCCAGACCGAGATCGACACGGAAGAGTTCCCGGCCTGAAACGACAGAGGCGGCCCGCAGGCCGCCTCTTGCTGCGCCGGGGCCAGGAACGGCCCCGGGGCGACGATCACACCGACAGCTTGACCTGGTAGCCCGGTGCGTTCTTCGGGTGGCTCTGGTTGGTGAAGACCGAGCGGTCGTTCTTCAGCATGATGACCTCGAAGAAGGGGCGGAAGCGCTCCTCGGTGATGCCGAAGGCCTGCAGGAACTTGGCGAACATCTGCTGCTCTTCCGGCTCGGGCTGGCCGTCGGCCAGCGAGGAGTCGATCAGGTTGACCATGATGCACATCTTCTGCGCATCGGTCAGCAGCGGGGCGGCCTCGGCCAGGAAGGTGTCGAGCGAGTTCTTGCGGCGGTACTTCAGCGCCGAGTCCAGCAGGGCCTGGTTCTGCGCGCCCACGCCGATCGTGCCGCGTCCGTCGTCCTTGCCGCCGAGCACCGACAGCAGGTGGCCGACCTCCTCGCTGTCCATCTCGCCGTCCGCGCTCATCATGTAGATCAGCGCGGTGGTGAAGGCGAGGTGCGGCGTCATCTTCTCGCCGGAATCGCTCTTGAACATGTCGAACAGACCCATTCGATTGGCTCCTGTGATGGGGTGGAATGTCGTGAAGGGAAATGCTCAGACTCCGGCGAGGCCATGAAAGTTCCAGGGTCGTGTGTCTTTCGGATTGCTGAAGGTTGCGCCCCGGCCTGTCGTCCGTCGGGCCTGACGGTGCGTTGAGCCTCCCGGTGTCCCTGCCGTTCTGGCCGGGGCCGGAACCGATGGAGACCGTGCGATGAAGACCTCCGCCCTTCTTTTCCTGGCCGCCGCCGTGCTGGCCCCCTCGGCCCAGGCCGGGGGCGTGCAGTGGTCGGTGGGCATCCAGCTGCCTGCGCCGCCGGTGGTGGTCTATCCGACGCCTGTCTATGTGCAGCAGCAGCCCCAGGTCATCTACGTGCGCCCTGAGCACCGCGAGTACCGTGATTCGCACCGCCACGGGCCTCGGCACTGGCGTGATGACGACTGGCGCGATGGGGATGATCGCCGTGGCTGGCGACATGGCCGCTGAGCCGGATCGGCCTGACGCAGGGCCGCGCGCTGCACGCCGGCGCGGATGAGGCGACAATCGCGGGACAGCCGATGATGTCCCGATGAAGTCCGATACCCCTTTCCGACCCGCCCATGTGCGTCGCGGCCCGAGCGCGCGCCTGCCCACCGAGCACGGCGAGTTCACGATCACCTCCTATTTCGACCACACCACGGGCATCGAGCACATGGCGCTGCACTGCGGCGAGCTCGCCGGCGCCCGCGAGGTGCTGGTGCGTGTGCATTCCGAATGCCTCACCGGCGACATCTTCGGCTCGCTGCGCTGCGACTGCGGCCCGCAGCTGCGTCTGGCGATGCAGCGCCTGACCGAAGCGGGGCGCGGCGTGGTCGTCTACATGCGCGGGCATGAGGGCCGGGGCATCGGCATCGACGAGAAGCTGCGCGCCTACACGCTGCAGGACCAGGGGCTGGACACGGTCGAGGCCAACCTGGCGCTGGGCCATCCGCCCGACAGCCGCCGCTTCGAGGCCGCCGCCGAGATCCTGCAGGACCTCGGCGTCGTCTCGGTCAGCCTGATGAGCAACAACCCGCTCAAGCTGCTGGCGCTGCAGCAGCAGGGGCTCGAGATCGTGCAGCGCGAGCCGCACGAGATCGACGCCAACCCCGAGAACGCCGCCTATCTCGCGACCAAGCGCGAGAAGATGGGTCACCTGCTGGCGCTGCCGGCCGACTCGACCGGCGAGCGCAAGCGCCGGTAGAGGGTGGTGCGGCTGATGCCGAGCTGGCGGGCGGCGGCCGACAGGTTGCCTTCGCAGTCGGCCACCGCGCGGCGCGCCTGTGCGGCCGAGACCTCGGGCGACAGGTCGGGGGCCGGGGGGCGGCCTCGGCTGTCCGGCGTGTCCGTCAGAGGTTGCAGCTCGTCGATCAGGTCATCGGGCAGATGCTGGTGCCGCAGCAGCCGCTCTGGCGCGTCGAGCTGGGCGCAGGCCGCTCGCAGCGCATTGGCCAGCTGGCGCACGTTGCCCGGCCAGGCGTAGCGCTTGAGCCGGTCCAGCAGGGCCGGATCGACCGTCGCGGCCGAGCCGAGGCCGTCGAGCAGCCGCCGGCACAGGGCCGCCAGATCGCTGCGCTCGCGCAAGGGCGGCAGGATCAGCGTCAGGCCGTTGAGCCGGTAGTACAGATCCTCGCGCAGCCGGCCGCAGGCCACCTCGTCGATGAGCCGCGCGCGGCTGGTGCACACCAGCGCGACGTCCAGGGGCCGGACCGGCTCGCCCGGCAGCGGCGCAAGCAGATCGTCCTGGATCGCGCGCAGCAGCCGGGCCTGCAGGGGCAGGGGCAGCTCGGCGATGTCCTCCAGAACCAGGGTGCCCCCGCGGGCGCGGCGCAGCAGCCCCGGCTCGGCGGGCTGCGCCAGCGGCCGGCCGAACAGCTGATCGTCGAGCTGGGCCTCGTCCAGGCTGCCGCAGTGCAGCGTCTGCAGCGCGGCCTCCCGGCGGGCGCCGGCCTGATGGATCGCCCGCGCCAGGGCGCTCTTGCCGGTGCCTGACTCGCCCTGCAGCACCACGCCGATCGGGGGCTCGCCCAGCCGGCGCAGCCGCGTCACGATCTGGCGCATGCAGGCGTCGCCCAGCGCGAAGGCTTCCAGCGCATCGTCCTCGTTCGAGGGCCATCCGGTTCCTGGATCCAGCGCCCCGGCCCGGGAGGGGCACCAGGCGATGTCTTCGGCCGTGTTCGGACTGGGCGGCAGGGCGGGGGGCTCGGTCTGGCGGCAGCGCGCCATCACCTCGATGCCGGCGGGCGAGTTCTCCACGCGCAGCCACAGGGTCGGGCCGCGGGGCGTGTGCATGCGGTGGGGGCCGGACGGCGTCTGACGGGCCAGGGCCTCGACCGCGCGGATGTCCAGGCCGAACAGCGCCTCGATGCGCAGCGCCCCGATGTGGCCCCGCTCCAGTCCCAGCATCGACAGCCCGGCGGCATTGGCCCCGATCAGCCAGCCGTTGTCCGACAGCGCCATCAGGCCCTCGGTCAGGCTGGCGATGCCTTCCGGTCGGGGATGGAAGCGCAGGCGCAGCCCCTCGGCGTGGCGGGTCTCGAACAGGCGCTGCTCGATCATGCGCGCGGCCGAGCGCACCAGCCCGAGCGTGTGGCGGTGCGCCTGGCGGTGGTCGCCGCTGATGTCGATCGCGCCGATGATGCGCCCGGCCGGATCGATGATCGGCGAGGCCGCGCAGGTCAGGAAGCCGTTGCGGTCGAGGTAGTGCTCGTCGCCGTGGATGATCAGGGCCTGCTCCTCGGCCAGGCAGGTGCCGATCGCGTTGGTGCCGCGCAGGCGCTCGTTCCAGATCGCGCCGGGACGCAGCGCCACGCGGGCGGCCCGCTGGCTGAAGTCGGTGTCGCCGATCGCGTCGAGCACCATGCCTTGGTCATCGGCCAGCAGCACGACGCTGTCGGTGCCGTGGGTCTGCTCGAACAGGAACTCGAGCACCGGCCGGGCGTGGTCGATCAGTTCGCGCTGGCGATCCTGGGCGCGCGCGAGCTGCACGGCCGAGGCGTGCGGCGCGCTGCTGCCCTGGCCGGCCGGGGTCAGCCCGGCCTGGCGGCTGCGCTGCCAGGAGCGCTGCAGCAGTGGATCGACCACCGCGTCGACCGGCAACGCCGTGCCGCGGCCCAGGGCGTGGCGCAGCGTCTTCAGTCGCGGAGGCTTGCCGCCTGCGGGTCGTGTGGAATGGGTCATCGGGTGTTTTCCCTTATGTCTTTTTGTGCCGAATGCTTCGTCAGGGGCCAGCGCGCCGTGGGTCGATTCGTGACAGTTGTCGCAGTGCCGGGCGAGACCGGGTATGTACTGTCTCGTGGAATGACACTGTGGGGCGTGGGGTGTTCCTGATGAACAGGTTTCCAGCAGGAATCGGGCCATTCGTGTTGAAACTCCCGCGTGTCTCAGGCCGCTGGCGGGCTGGGGCGCTTGCGGCGCGGGCTGGCACGGCCTTCGCAATAGCGATGCCATCGCCATCCCGTCATCGACACCGCAGGAGACAACGATGCTTTACGCCAATCCGAACACCCCGGGCGCCAAGGTCCAGTACAAGCCGCGCTATGACAACTTCATCGGCGGCAAGTGGGTTGCCCCGGTCACGGGCCAGTACTTCGACGTCGTCACCCCGGTCAACGGCCAGGTCTACACCCAGGCCGCCCGCTCGACCGAAGCCGACGTCGAGCTGGCGCTGGACGCCGCGCACGCCGCGGCCGACAAGTGGGGCAAGAGCTCGGTCACCGAGCGCTCCAACCTGCTGCTGAAGATCGCCGACCGCCTCGAGCAGAACCTCGAGATGCTGGCCTACGCCGAGACGGTGGACAACGGCAAGCCGATCCGCGAGACGCTCAACGCCGACATCCCGCTGGCGGTCGACCATTTC
>JAUPTP010000102.1 GCA_030918015.1 Pseudomonadota bacterium | reverse complement strand
GCGCTGCTGGCGCCGGAGGGCTCGCGCCGCGCCGGCAAGCTGCTCGCGCCCTGGGGGGCCGGCGCGGTGCTGGCCAACATCGAGCGCCAGCGCATCACCGACGCGGCCTGGGACGAGATCTTCCCGCCCGAGCGCACGCTCACCCGCGAGGACCTGGCCGACACGCTCGACCCCGGCGCCTTCCAGGAGCGGCTGTGGGGCATGCTGACGATCGACTTCCGCCACACGCTGACGCTGCCGCAGCGCGACCGCATCCGCTGGCACCTCTTCCCCGAGATCCGGCTGCCGGTCCAGGGCTCGCTGCTGGACGCCGACGAGGCGCAGGACAAGGCCGATGCGCACGGGGACGCCTCCTGCCGCGAGCCCGCGCCCCCGCCGGGCGACGCGCTGCTGCGGGTGATGGACCTGCAGCAGGAGCAGCTCGCGCGCAGCCTGGGCGGCGGGCACCGGGTGATCCACGGCGTGGCCGGCTCGGGCAAGACGATGATCCTGGTCTACCGCGCCGAGAAGCTCGCGGCGATGGCGCGGCCCGACTGGCCGATCCTGGTGCTCTGCTACAACCGGCCGCTGGCCGCGCGCATCGACGCGATGATGCGCGGGCGCGGCCTGGACGAGCGGGTGCAGGTGCGCACCTTCCACGGCTGGTGCTGGGACATGGCCAGCACCTACCAGCTCGGCATCCCCAGGACGGGCGGGCGGCCCGACTACGACGCGCTGGTCGAGCGGGTCATCCAGGCGATCGAGCACGGCCGCGTGCCGCGGGCGCAGTACGCCGCGCTGATGATCGACGAGGCGCACGACTTCGAGGACGCCTGGCTGCGCCTGGCGCCGCAGCTGGTCGATCCCAGCACGAACAGCCTGCTGGTGCTCTACGACGACGCGCAGAGCATCTACCGCGCGCCGCGGCGCCGGTTCAGCTTCGCCAGCGTCGGCATCGAGGCGCGCGGGCGCACCAGCGTGCTGAAGGTCAACTACCGCAACACCGCCGAGGTGCTGCGGCTGGCCACCGCCGCCGCCGGCCAGCTCCTCGAAGGCGGCGAGCCGCTGGACGACGCGGCGCCCACGGACGACGACGACGACATCACCCGCTCCGCGCCGATCGCGGCCGGGCGCAGCGGCCCGCCGCCCGAGCTGCTGCGCTGCGACTCCCCGCGCGACGAGGCGCGCCTGGTGGCCGAGCGCCTGGCCGACGCGCTGGCCGAGGGCCTGGCGCCGTCCGAGATCGGCGTGCTGGCGCGCCGCCACGACCTGCTCGACCCGATCGAGCGCGCGCTGCAGGCGCTGCAGATCCGCACCCAGCGCCTGAAGGGCGTCCAGGGCGACGCCTGGGCGGGCGACAGCGTCAAGCTCACCACGCTGCACGCCTCCAAGGGGCTCGAATTCCACACGGTGGCCCTCATCGGCCTGCAGGCGGTGCCGGATGCGCGCAGCACCCTCGAGGAGGAGGGACGCCTGCTCTACGTCGGCATGACCCGCGCCACGCACCGACTGGTGCTGTCCAGCGCGGGCGACTCCAGCGCGGTGGCGCAGGCGCGGCAGGCGCTGGATCGGCTGCGGGCCTGAGCAGGACAACCACATATCTCGACGATGACGACACGATCCAACGAGGCGGAAGCCCGTCTGTGGCTGATTGACCCGGTCCTGCGCAGCAAGGGCTACGACGAGCGCTGGAAGATGCGCCTGGAGACCCCGGCGCCGGTCGAGCTGGCGACCGACGACCTGAAGGGCCGGCGACGCTCCGGCAAGGGCCGCACCGACTATTTGCTGTGCATCCACCCGCCCGGCCTGCCCGAGCCGCTGCCGGTGGGCGTGATCGAGGCCAAGGACGAGCACGCCGACCCGCTCAAGGGCATGCAGCAGGCCAAGGGCTACTACGCCGGCACGGCGCAGCGCCACGCGGTGCGCTATCTGTTCTCGACCAACGGGCACCGCTATGCCGAGTTCGACCGGGTGACGCAGCAGCCGGGCGACGCGGTGCGGCCGCTGAGCGAGTTCCCGACCCATGCCGAGCTGACGGCGCGCTATGTGCGCGACAGCGGCGTGGACCTGAACCGGCCGGCGGCGGCCATGCTGTTCCAGGCCGACAGCCGCGCCTATGACCGGCCGCGCTACTACCAGAGCGCCGCCATCCGGGCGGTCTTCGAGAAGGTCTTGCGCTGCCAGCAGGACGGCACGCCGCCGCGCGCCTTGCTGAGCCTGGCCACCGGCGCGGGCAAGACGGTGATTGCCGCCAACCTGCTGTGGCGGCTGCACGAGGCGGGGCTGCTCGCCAAGCCGGCGCTGTTCCTGTGCGACCGCGACGAGCTGCGCGAGCAGGCGCTGGACAAGATCGGCCGGGCGTTTCCGGGTGGCAGCGTGCGCGCGGTGCGCCCCGAGGCGGGCGGGCTCAACGCGGCGCGCAACGCCCGCGTCCACATCGCCACCTACCAGACGCTGGGCATCGACGGCGAGCCGGGCGAGGACGGCGAGCCCGGCGCCGACAGCTTCCTGAGCCGGCACTACGGCGAGAACGCCTTCTCGGTGATCGTCATCGACGAGTGCCACCGCTCGGCCTGGGGGCGCTGGTCGGCGGTGCTTCAGCGCAATCCGCAGGCGATCCAGATCGGCCTGACCGCCACGCCGCGCCAGTTGCGTGCGCCGCGCCGGCACGGGCCGCTGGCGCCGGACATCGAGGCGGCGGCCGCCGAGGACGAGCGCATCAGCGCCAACAACATCGCCTACTTCGGCGAGCCGGTCTATGCCTACACGCTGATCCAGGCGCAGGAAGATGGCTATCTGGCCGCCTGCGAGATCGTGCGGCTGCAACCCTCGATCGACGGGCGCACCTTCACCCGCGGGGAGATCGAGACGCTGGGCGCCACCGACGTGCGCACCGGCGCGGCGATGGCGGCCGAGGAGCTTCAGCCCCAATACGGTGCGCGCCAGTTCGACAGCGACCTGATCCTGCCCGAGCGCATCGAGGCGATGTGCGCCGACCTGTTCGCGCGGTTGTGCGCCAGCGGCGGGCCGGAGCAGAAGGTCATCATCTTCTGCACCCGCGACCTGCACGCCGACCGGGTGGCCCTGCAGATGCAGCGGCTGTACGCCGACTGGTGCGCGCGCCATGGGCGCCGGCCCAAGGAGCATTACGCCTTCAAGTGCACCGCCAGCGGCGGCGCGGAGCTGCTCGGGCCGATGCGCGGCTCGGGCGAGCGCTGCTTCATCGCCTGCACGGTCGATCTGCTGGCGACCGGCGTGGACATCGAGCGGCTCAACGCGGTGGTGTTCTTCCGCTCGCTGGCCTCGGGCATCCTGTTCTATCAGATGGTCGGGCGCGGCACGCGGCTGGACGAGCCGACGCGCAAGTACAAGTTCTGGCTCTACGACTACACCGGGGTGACCGACCTCTTCGGGACCGAGTTCCTGACGCCGGACCCGAACGGGCGCAAGAAACCGGGCGGCTCCGGCGGCCCGGGGGATGACGAGGGCGACGGCGAGCGACGGCCGCCGCCGCCCGTGCCCGAGCTGGTGACGGGCGAGGCGGTGGGGGTCGAGCTGCTGGGGCGCTTCATCCTGCAGCCGCGCGAGGTGGACGGCGTGGTGCGCGACGTGCGCGTGCCGCTGGACGAATACCGGCGCGGCATGGTGGAGCGGGTGCTGGCGGAAGCCGCGACGCTGGCCGATTTCCGCGGCCTGTGGGTGGAGGCGAAGCGGCGCCGGGCGCTGGTGGAGCATCTGCTCGGGGCACACTACTCGCCCCAGGCGGTGCGCGAACTGGTGCAGATGGACGACTTCGACACCTTCGACCTGTTCGCCCGCTACGGCTACGAGGCCCCGGCGCTGCGCCGACGCGAGCGCGCCGAGGCCTTCCTGGCGCAGCAGTCACGGTGGCTGGCGGCGCAGCCGGACCAGACCGCCATCGTCCTGCGCGGCTTCGCGCACCAGTTCGCCGCCGGCGGCACCGAGGCGCTGGAGTCGCCCGAGTTCTGGCGCGTGCCCGAGATCGCCCGCGCGGGCGGGCTCAAGGCGCTGGCGGGGCTGGGCAAGGGGGTGGAAGTGGTGAAGGACGTGAAGATGAGGTTGTTTGGAGCATGAGCAAACAGAAAACGCTGGGCGATGTGCTGCTCAGCATCGAAGCCGGCAAAAGCTTCCAGACCAGCGAGGTTCTGGCCCGAGAAAACGAACTGGGCATCCTGAAAGTCAGCGCCGTCTCTTGGTCGGCTTTTCGCCCGGAAGAAGCCAAAGCGGTGCTCAACCACGAACCGGACGAGCGCCATCGCGTCAAGGCGGGCGATTTGCTTTTGTCGCGCGCCAACACGCGCGAGCTGGTCGGCGCCGTGGCGCTGGTCGAAAAGGATTACCCGCAGCGCATCCTGTCGGACAAGACCTTGCGCTTGGTCGTCGATCCGACCAAGGCCGACAAGCTGTTCCTGATGTACGCCTTGCGCACGCCGGCAGCCCGTGCGCACATCGAGGAACTCGCGTCCGGCTCCAGCGATTCGATGCGCAACATCTCGCAGAGCGTCATCACCTCTATCCCGATTCCTCTGCCTGAGTTGGGAGAACAACAGCGGATCGCGCGGGCGTTGCGCGAGCGGCTGGCCGCGGTCGAGGAGGCGCGGCGGGCGGCGCAGGCGCAACTGGACGAGATTCGGCAACTGCCGGCGCGGCTGCTGGCGCAGGCGTTCGATCTGGCGCCGTGAGCCGCCTTGTCCGAAGATGGCGCCTCGTCGAAGGAGACCCGACATGTCCACGCCCTCGCTGACCCATCTGTCTTCAGGTGATCTGGCCCCGATCTGCCGGCGCCACGGCATCCGGCGCCTGGCGGTGTTCGGCTCGCGACTGAAAGGCACGGCCCGACCCGACAGCGATATGGATCTGCTGGTCGAGTTCGAGCCGGATCGACGGCCCGGCCTGATCGGTCTGAGCGCCATCGAAATCGAGTTGTCCAGAGCCTTCGGCATTCAGGTGGATCTGCGCACCGCCGCTGAACTGAGTCCGTATTTTCGCGACGACGTGCTCCGGCAGGCACGGGTCGTCTACCCGCTCTGCACGGATTGATTGCCGCCGTCGCGTCCCCCCAAAAAACCTGCGCCCATGCCCCGCCCCAAGAAGACCACCCCCGAGACCCACGCGCCCGCCGACGCCAAGCCGACCCCCAGCGCCAGCACCCCGCCCAGCCTGTCGGGCACCATCCGAACGGTCTGCGACATCCTGCGCCGCTCCAACTGCACCAGCGCGTTGCAGTACGTGCCCGAGCTGACCTGGATCCTGTTCCTGCGCATCCTCGACGCCCAGGAAAGCCGCGCCCGCGCGGAGGCCGAGGCCATGGGCGGCGACTTTCACCCCTCGCTGCACGCCCCCTTCCGCTGGCAGGACTGGGCCGCGCCCACGCTGCCCAACGGTGAGCCCGTCGGGCAGACGCCCGAAGGCCAGCCCGTCGGCTGGAAGCGCAAGGCCCTGGGCGAGCAGCGCATCGGCGCGCTGATCGAGTTCGTCAACAAGGAACTGCTGCCCCACCTGCACCGCCTGGCCACCCTGCCCGACGGCCGCCCCAACCCGGACGCCACACCGAAGCAGCGCGTCATCGGCCGGCTGATGACGGCCGTGGAGCGCGTGCGCGTCGACACGGAAGGCGACTTCACCGACATCCTCGACCGGCTGCACGCCATCGACGTCGAGCAGCTCGACGACACCCACACCTTCACGCTGTCGCAGGTCTACGAGGATCTGCTGCTGAAGATGGGCGAGAAGAACTCCGACGGCGGCCAGTTCTTCACCCCGCGCGAGGTGGTGCGCGCCGTCGTGGCGACGCTGAACCCGACCTTCGGCGAGACGGTCTACGACCCGTGCTGCGGCACCGGCGGCTTCCTGGCCCAGTCCTTCGAGTGGATGAAGGCGCGCATGGGCGACGAGGCCCTGAGCATCGACCTGGAGCGCCTGCGCCACGAGACCTTCTTCGGGCGAGAGAAGGAAAACCTCGTCTTCCCGATCGCGCTGGCCAATCTGGTGCTGCACGGCATCGACCAGCCCAACCTCTGGCACGGCAACACCCTGGCCGACCTGCCGACCTACGCCGGCCTGTTCGAGCAGGCCCCGGCCACCTTCGACGTGATCCTGACCAACCCGCCCTTCGGCGGCAAGGAAAGCGCCTCGACCCAGGGCCGCTACGACATCCCGAGCAGCGCCACGCAGGTGCTGTTCCTGCAGCAGATCCTCGACGAGCTGTCGGCCCCCGAGCCCGAGGAGGGCTTTGCCGGCGGCCGCTGCGGCGTGGTGTTCGACGAGGGCCTGCTGTTCCGCACCAACGAAAGCGCCTTCGTCGAGACCAAGCGCCGGCTGCTGGACGAATGCGACCTGTGGTGCATCGTCAGCCTGCCGGGCGGCGTGTTCTCGACGGCCGGCGCGGGCGTGAAGACCAACCTGCTGTTCTTCACCAAGGGCCGACCGACCGAGCGCACCTGGTACTACGACCTCTCGCATGTCAAGGTCGGCAAGAAGACCCCGATGACGCTGGCCCACTTCGGCTGGGCCGACGACTTCACGCTGCTGGACGACGCGGCCCTGCCCGCCACGCTGGTCGAGGACTGGCATGAACGCCACGCCGGCCAGCCCTTCCCGAGCTTCGCCCGCCTGCTGGCCCGGCGCAGCCAGCCCGAGGCGGACAGCGACTATTCGTGGACGGTGGACATCGCCGCCCGCCGCGCCCAGGCCCAGGCCGACAAGGCGCCCCATGACGCCGAGGCCGCCCGATGGCGCGAGCAGGCGGTGGCGCTGAAGACCCGGCTCGCCGCACTGAAGAAGACGCGGCCGGTGCCACAGGCCGACATCGAGGCCTGCCAACAGGCCATCCAGGCGGCGGAGAAAGCCGCCCGCGAGGCCGACGCCCGCGCGACGGCGATCGACGCGGCCGCCTTCGACCTCAAGGCGGTCAACCCGAACGCGCGCACCACCCAGGACACCCGCACCCCGGCCGACATCCTCGACGCCATCGAGCGCCACGGGCGAACGGTCGGCGAGGCCCTGGCCCGGCTGCGCGGACTGATGGCGCAACCCTTGCCCGCAGACCGAGCCGCCTGACCGTGACGCTCCCGTGACGCTCCGGACACGCACCACCCCGGCGCCGTGAACGGCGGGACACACACGGTCACACCCCCGCAACACCTCTTGCGGTCCGGCACGGTTTCAAACCGGCTGCGCCTTGTCGGCGGCCGGCGGGTCGGGCATCTTCGACGCCAGAAGATCCCGCCCATGCGCCCGACCCCGTCCCTGCCCTCTCGCCCTTCTTTCCTGCTCCGGCGCTCGCGCACCGGGGCTGCGCTGCTGGGCGCCGCGCTGCTGGCGGCCGGCTGCGGCGGCGGCGAGGAGGCCAGCCCGGCCGAGCCGCTGGT
>JAUPTP010000101.1 GCA_030918015.1 Pseudomonadota bacterium | reverse complement strand
GCCGGCAGCGTGCGCACCTCGACGGCCGCCGCTCGGGGCGAGACGCTGGTCCCGGCCGGGGTGCCGCGGGTCAGGTCGGGCGCGCGCAGTGGCGCGGCCAGCAGCAGCGCGTGCAGCAGCATGGCCGCGGGCAGACAGACGCCCGCCCGCCTCAGTTCAGCTCCCGCCATGCGGTGCGACGGATCCGGTTGGACTTGGTGGCCGCACCGGTGCTGGTCGCCGCCAGCGAGATGCTCTGGTTGCGCTGGGTCACCATCACGCTGACCTTGCCCGTGCTGTCGACCGTGCGGCCGATGCCCACCAGCATCGTCGAGTAGCCGGTGGCCGAGGCCAGAGCGCCGTCGGTGATGCTGAACTGGTAGAGCCACGAGGCGCCGCCGCCGCTGCAGGGGTCGCCGCTGGGGATGGAGGAGGCGTAGGCGAGGATGCCCGAGTTCAGCGCCACGCCGTCGAGCACCATGCGCTCGCCGCTGCTCAGGCTCAGGTCGGTGTACCAGCCGTTCTGCGTCGACCAGTCGACCGGATTGACCGGGTTGATGGTGCGCGTCGTGCCGCTGGTGGCCAGCGTCTGCTTGACCAGATTCGCGTCGGCATGGCGCAGCGCCACCTGCGTGGTGCCGCTGCCGCCGATGCCGGTGGCCTGCAGCGCGTCCTTGACCGTGTAGAAGCTCTGCACGCCAGTGTCGGTCAGGTCGGCCACGTTGATCATGCGCCCGGTGCCGAAGCTGATCAGCGCGACGCTGCCGGCATTGGTGGTGATCTCGGTCAGCAGCGGCATGCCGACGATCGGCTGCGCGTTGCCCGAGGCGTCGAGCGCGCGGCCCAGGCGGATCGCCTCCGCCCCCGAGGGCGCGACGCGGTCGTCCGGATCGAAGCGCCACAGGTTGCCCTGCATGTCGCCGGCGTAGAAGCGCTCGGCGGTGTTGTTCGTCTGGCTGGAGACCCAGGCGTTCAGGCGCCCCAGGTTGCTCGGGGCCGCCGAGGTGCCCGCCGAGGTGGCCACCGTCTGCAGCAGGGCGCCGCTCACCGCGTCGAGCACATACAGCCGGCCCACGCCGTCGCCGCCGCTGACGTTGTTGATGCCGGAGGTGAAGGCCACGATCCAGCGTCCGGCGGCGTTCTTGGTGATGACCGGGTTGCCGAAGGTCAGGCCCAGGTTGGTGTCGGTGTACTCCCACAGCAGCTTGGGCTCGAGCGGCGAGGTGATGTCCAGCGCGTAGTAGTGGCGCCCGCCCGCGCCCATGCCGCCCACCAGGAGGGTGCGCCAGGCCTTCGTGGTGCTGTCGTAGACGTCCCCGATGACCGGCGTGGCGTCGAGCATGTTGCGGTGGTTGCTGTCGTAGGTCGCGTCCGCCAGCTGCCACAGCTGCGAGAACACGCCGCGCGGCACGAAGGCCCAGGCCTCCTGGCCGCCGTTGCTGTCGGTGGCGGTCTCGCCGACCCGGAACGCATGCAGCATGCCGTCGTTGGCGGTGGCGTAGACCATCTTCAGCCGCGTCGACTGCGCGGCGGCGAAGTCGCTGTAGCCGCTGTCGGCGTACTGGAACGGCGCCTTGGCCAGATAGACCGGCGCGCTGTTGACGAAGTCGCCCAGCCGCGAGCTGCGGGTGCGGAAGACCTGGTTGTCGCTGCTCGACTGGCTCAGGTAGAGCGAGGTGTCGCCGCGCAGGTAGCTGACCAGGCTGGTGCCGGTGACCTTGGCCTTGGCGGTGGTGTTGAGCGACGAGCACTGCGACAGGCTGCTCAGGGCCGAGCTGCAGGCGATGTCGAAGTCGGCCTGCAGGCCGGCCGTCTGCAGGTTGGCGTAGGTGAACTCGGCCAGCGTGCTGCCGGTCGAGCCGAACAGGATGCGCCGCTCGGTGGTGCGGGCGTCGAGCTTCTTGGCCGCGCTCCAGATCTCCTTGCCGGCGCTGGTGTCGGGCGTGACCAGCGCGCCCGAGGCATCGGTCGTCAGCTGGAAGGCGCGCAGGTCGCCGTGCCAGCCCGAGATGTTGCTGAAGCTGGGCAGGAACAGCCAGTTGTCGCCGCTGACCGGGGTGAGCGAGCTGGTGGCCGCGCCCGCGCCGGAGCCGCTGTCCTGGCTGATCTGATTGAGCATCGCGGTGATGGCCTCCGACAGCGAGTCCGGGTTGGAGGCCGAGAAGTACTGGCCCCGCCCGTTGACCGCCGCATGCCACAGGTCGTCGATGTGGGTGGCGTCGCTGTAGTTGGTGGTGGCGCTCTTGGTGCCGACCGGCACCGGCCACTGCTTGGTGCCCTGGACGATGTCGATGTAGTCGCCGCTGGTCTGGGTGAGGTAGTTGCGGTCGTAGGTCAGCGTGCCGCGCACGCCCAGGCCCACCGTGAAGGTGTTGAGGTGCTGGTGGGAGGCGCTGTCCCGGTCGGTGACGGGCACGTTGTTCGCCATGTCGGAGCGCAGGTCCTGGCTCCAGAAGTGGTAGGCCACATCCGCCAGCGAGTTGCTGTCGCCCCCGGCGGTGGTGCCGGTGCTGTCGCGGTAGGGGCGGGCGGCGGTGCCGTCCTGCTGCCCGACGAAGGTGCTGTTGTCGTAGAGATAGGGCGCGTAGGTGCCGGTCTCGAGGCCAGGATAGGGCGATTGGCCCCGGTTCCAGTAGCCGTCGGTCGACAGCAGCGCGTAGTTGCGCTGGCAGGAGTACTGCACCGGGTCGGTGGTCTGGCCGCTGTAGGTCTTGCTGAAGTAGCGCCCCACCTTGGAGAGCGCGGCGCGCAGCGGCGTGAAGCCGTCGTCGGTGCCGGCGGCGTAGAGCAGGCGGTAGAAGTCGCTGCGGTGGGTGCCGCTGCCCACGCCGGCGCGGTCGACGAAGTCGGCCACGTTCAGGAAGCTGCTGCTGGTGACGGTCGGGTCGCTGATCTGCGTGAGCCCCACGCGGTAGTTCTCGCCCAGGCTGCGGAAGGCCCGCCCGACCGCGGTGCGCATCGTCATCTTGCGGTTGCGGTAGTAGCTGTACCAGTTGGCGTACTTCTGGCGCAGCGCCACCGCCGCATCGCTGGTGTCGGTGGTGGCGAGCGTCACCTTGGTGAAGCGGCCGGAGGCCACGCCGGCGGTCACGCTCTGGGTGCATTCCTTGTAGAAGGTCGTCGTCGTGTCGACGGTGCCCGATGAGGTGTAGGTCCACGACATCGCCGCAGGCGAGCCGGTGTAGGGCACGTAGGCGTAGTAGTAGCTGTTGTTCAGGTTCGTCTTGGTCGAGCTGCTGACGAAGCCGTCGTCGGGCGCCGCGGTGAAGCTGGCGTTGGCGTAGGCGGTGCCCGAGGCATCGACCGGCGGCGCATACGCCAGCGTGGGGTCGAAGGCCACCCCGTTGCACTGCGACGACCAGTAGCCGATGTAGACGTACTCCATCTGCTGGGCCGTGTTGTTCCACTGCGTCACGCCGATCTCGTCGGGCATGAAGGTGGATGTCATCGAGCCGGAGTCGTCCAGGATGAACATCAGGTTCGGCTTGACGAGCAGGTTGGCGATGTTCAGCGGGCTCTGGGCCACGTCGATCACCTGCGCGCGCGAGAACGGCGGGGTCAGGGCCAGCAGCGCGGCCAGCGCGGTGGCGGTCAGGGCGCCGGTCGAGAGGGGGCGGGTCATGGCATCGGCTCCGGAGGGGCGAAGGGCGTCAGAAGTGCACCAGCGTCTCGGTGAGGCTGACGGTGTCGCGCACGCCCTCGGTGCGCACGATGATGCGGTAGTACTCGGTCACGGTGCTGCTGCCCAGCCGGGTGCTGCTGGAGCTGGTGAGCTGGTTGCGCTCGCCCGAGACGGTGCTGCTGCCCGAGGGCGGGCGCGGGCAGCGCACGCTGCCGTCGGTGCTGCTGCCGGCGGCCGAGCACATCCGCACGATCAGGTAGCGCGAGCTCAGGCCGCTGCCCGAGTCGGTGATCTCCGTCTTGAGCGGCTGCACGCAGGCCTTCGGCGTGGGGCCGGGCTGCGACTTGCAGGCGTCGAGCTTCCAGTCGATGAGCACGCGGGCGCTGTCGGTGCGGGTCGCGGCCGGGTCGAGGTCGGCGATCATCGCGGCCGAGTAGCCCGCATCGGTCTGGGTGGCGTCCAGGGCGGCGGTGCTGGCCTTGATCTGGGTCTGCATCCAGCGGATGGCCGTCTGGGTGGCCTGGTCGGCGGCCAGCAGCGTGTCCTGCTTGAAGCCGAGGTTGCCCAGGATGTTCAGGCCCGTGTCGACCGAGCGCACCATCGCCACCGCGGCCAGCGACAGCGCCACCACGGCCATCATCGCGAACACCAGCGAGGCGCCGCGGCTCGTCGACCGCGTCGCCAGGTGGGGTCGTTTCATCGTCATCATCGCGTCTCCTCGGTGCAGGCCCGGCTCACGAGGCCGCCTGCCACAGCATGTTGCGCAGCGGCACGACCATCTCGTAGACCCGGTAGCGGTAGTTCTGCCACTGGCTGCCCACCGTCAGGTCGACGCGCAGCGACTCGGCCGTGCTGCCGTCCGGGTGCCAGACCGGCAGCTCCGAGGTGACGACCTGGGTGCTGTTGAGGTCCGGGCGGCGTTCGTCCTGCACGCTGCGCGTGGCCACCGCGATGCGCACCGCGATCACCTGGCGCCAGCCCGCCGCCGTGGTCGGCGCCGTCGCGGTCCACTGGTCGACGATGCGGTCGTTGCCGCTGCTGTCGATGCCGTAGACGGCCTGCAGCTGCACCACCTGGGGGTACAGGTCCTCGACCGACTCCTTCGCGGTCGACGAGCTGAAGGAGATCTGGCGCAGGTTCAGCGGCACCAGGGGCGAGCCGCCGCTGTCGCAGTCGTCGCCCAGGCCGCTGATGCAGTAGGTGCGCCGGGTGAGCGTGCCCAGGTTCAGCAGCACGCTGCCGGTGCCGTAGGCCACGCTGGTGCTGGTGGTGCCAGGGAAGAGCACCGTGCTGGCGGCATCGGGATTCCACGGACCGTTGGCGTCGCTGGCGTGGACGAGCGTGGTGCTGTCGGTGGCGGGCGTGGCGCTCAGGTTGAACACGCTGCACCAGCTCGTCTCGCTGCTGGCCAGGGCCTGCGGATCGGGCACCGTCGCCGGCACGGCCAGCATCAGGTCACCCTGCGACAGGCCCAGGCCGCTGCCGGTGTTGACGCTGAAGGCGCTGGCGTCGCGCGTGTGGTCGCTGATGACGCGCAGCGGCACCGCGGCGTTGGTGGGCTTGCTCAGCACGATGGCGATGCGGTCGGGCGCCCCGGCGGCCCCGTCGGTGATGACCGCCGGCGCCAGCGTGAAGCGCAGCAGCGCGCCGGCGGCCATGCTGCTGTGGTGGGCGCGCACCGGGCAGCCGATCGCGCCGCCATCGGCCAGGCCGTAGCCGCTGTCCTGCAGCTCGCGCTGCATCGTCATCAGGGCCAGCGCGCCGCTCACCTGGGCGTCCGAGCCGGAGGTGATCGCGCGCTTGCGGTTCTCGAACAGCAGCGCGGTCTGGCTGATGACCAGCACGACCAGCAGGCCGATGACCATGCCGATCATCAGCTCGATCAGCGTCACGCCGCGCGCGCGTGCAGGCCGCGGCATCGAGGGGAGCGGGAGCATGGCGTCGGGCCTCACGAGGTCGGGTTGGCGCTGATGGTGGTGGTGGTGGCGAACTCGTGCGTCACGCTGTCGCCCGGCGGTTTCCAGCGCACCCGGATGGTGACCTCGCTGATCGAGTAGGGCGTCACCACCGTGCTGTCGTCCAGGCTGGTGTCGACCTTGTCGGTCACCGTGACCGTGGCGCTGCCGGCCGGCAGCGTGCTCACCACCTGCGCCAGCCAGGCCGCGCAGGTGGTGCTGGCGCTGCAGTCGGAGAAGTTCTTGAGCATCGTGCGGTTGCTCCACATGCGCCCGATCAGGTCGGTGGCCAGGTAGGTGGCCTCGGCGCGGTACTTGGCATCGCTGCTGGTGCGCGCCATCGCCGCCTGCAGCCCCACCAGCCCGAGCACCGCCAGCGAGAAGATCAGCAGCGCGATCAGCGCCTCGATCAGCGCGAAGCCGCGGCCCGCGGCACGGGGACGGGCGCAGGGACGGTGGCGGCGCGAGGGGGCATTCATGGCGGCGGCTCAGGTCGGGATGCAGGTGCGGGGATCGGTCTTGTCGGTGACGGCCGGGTCGCAGGTGCGCACGCTGCCGCCGGTGCCCAGCATCACCCGCAGCGTGTGCGTGGTCTCGCTGGCGGGGTGGCGCACGATGATGCAGCGCATCGGCGCCGGGCTGGTGGCGGCGCGGCCGAAGCTGTTGAACACCACCTGCGTCTCGCCGGTGGCGGTGCTGCAGGTGGCGTCGTACACCCCGACGACCACGTCCTTGGCGCCGTCGCCCTGGGCCTGGCGCAGCAGCAGCCGCGGCTTGGCGGCCTCGCTGGCGTCGCCCACCACCAGGGTGGCGCCGCAGCCGCCGGTCGGGTCGTCCAGGCTGATGGTCCACGAGGCCGAGCGGGCCGAGAGCTGGCAGTCGTTGTCGAGGGCGCCGGGGCTGGAGCCGGTGCTCCACACCAGCGAGAAGGTCACGTCGCGGTTGCGGCGCACCGCCTCGGCCCGGGCCTTGCTCAGGCCGTCGGCGATCGACATCGCCGCGGTGCGGATCTGCAGGTTCATCATCCATTCGCGCACCATGGGGATGGCGCCCACCAGCAGCAGGCCGACGACCGCCAGCCCCACCATCAGCTCGATCAGCGTGAAGCCCCGGGCGCGGCGGGGCAGGCGTGGGCGCGTCAGCATTCGCTGCCCCGCTTGAGCCAGCAGGTCTTGCTGACGGTGCCGCCCTTGAACTGCGTGGTGCGCTGGCTGCCGGCCTGGTCGGTCTCGTAGACATGGCCGACGGCGTGTCCGGTGCTGCCGGTGGCGCGCAGCACGTAGCTCTGGCCGCTGTCGCCCAGCGTGCAGGTGTAGGTGAACTTCAGGCTCGAGCCCTTGTCGGGCAGGTTGCCGGCCGAGGGCACCGCCCCGGTCTTGCTCGCGCAGGTGCCGCTGCCGTAGTTGCGGTTGTCCTGGTAGTACTGCTCCATCGCCACCCGGTCGTTCGACAGGAAGGTGAAGGCCTCCGGCAGCGTGCTGCGCCGCATGTAGTCGTTGTAGGAGGGCAGCGCCACCGAGGCCAGGATGCCGATGATGGCCACCACCACCATGACCTCGATCAGCGTGAAACCCCGGCTCGTGCCGGACCGGAAGGCGGGGAGAGAATACTGGCGGCGCATATCGGGTCGCGAGGCCCTCGGGCGATCGCGCAAAAATGAAAGGATGGCCGATCGTAGGTCACCCTCATGGCGCCGTCACGAGGCGCACATGCCGCTGGTCGGCCCGGAGTGGCCGTCCGTCGGCTGATGCGGGGCGGCGCGACTGCGGCGACAATACGCAATTCTTCGAAACCCCCTCACAGACAGGTAGCCGCACA
>JAUPTP010000100.1 GCA_030918015.1 Pseudomonadota bacterium | reverse complement strand
CGGTCATGGGCGGAACACCCGAGCAGGTCGAGAACGCCGCCGAGATCGGCATGGAGCATCACCTGGGCCTGACCTGCGACCCCGTCGGCGGCCTGGTGCAGATCCCCTGCATCGAGCGCAACGCCATCGCCGCGGTCAAGGCGGTCAACGCCGCGCGCATGGCGCTGCGCGGCGACGGCCACCACCATGTCAGCCTGGACAAGGTCATCAAGACCATGCGCGAGACCGGCGCCGACATGCTGACCAAGTACAAGGAGACCGCCCGCGGCGGGCTGGCGGTCAACATCGTCGAGTGCTGAGCTTCTTCAGGCTGATCCGGCGCGTCCTGTACCCGTTTCGTGCCCGGCGGTCAGCCCTGCGGAGACCACCTCGCGCAACAATCGCTGCCCATGAGCACAGAACTGAACGAACTCTTCGAACGCAATCGCCAGTGGGCGGCCGACACCGAGACCCGCGAGCCGGGCTTCTTCTCGCGGCTGCTCAAGCAGCAGACGCCGCAGTACCTGTGGATAGGCTGCGCCGACAGCCGGGTGCCGGCCAACGAGCTGGTCGACCTGCTGCCGGGCGAGCTCTTCGTGCACCGCAACATCGCCAACGTGGTGGTGCCCAGCGACCTCAACGCGCTGTCGGTGATCCAGTACGCGGTCGACGCGCTGCGCGTGACCCATGTCATCGTCGTCGGCCACTCGAACTGCGGCGGCGTCAAGGCGGCGCTCAACAACCTGCGCGTCGGTCTGGTCGACATCTGGCTGCGCCATGTGCAGGACGTGCGCAACCAGCACCGTGCGTTCCTCGACGGGCTGGCGCCGGAGCGTCGGGTCGATGCGCTGGTCGAGCTCAACGTGCTGGAGCAGGCGCGCAACGTCAGCCGCACCACCATCGTCGAGGATGCCTGGCAGCGCGGCCAGGAGGTGGTGATCCACGGCTGGGTCTACGGCCTGCACAACGGCCTGCTGGAGGATCTGCGCATCACGGTGTCGAAGCCGCAGGACATCGAGCCCGCCTATGCGCGGGCGCTGGAGGCGCTGAAACAGCGCTTCGCCCCGGCCGAGACGGCCGCCGACTGATCCCCCCGCCGCACGAGAAGGGAGAAGGCCGATGTTTCCGCAGCAGCTCGACGACAACCGCGCCTTCGACATCGCCTGCGCGATGCTCGAGGGCTTCAACCGCCACTACCAGCGGTTCCGGGAGGCCAGCGCCGACGCGCGCACGCGCTTCGAGCGCAGCGACTGGCACGGCCAGCACGAGGCGCAGCGCGAACGCCTCGCGTTCTTCCCGCGCCGGGTCGAGGAAACGGTCGAGCGGCTGCGGCGCGACTTCCACGCCGGCGCGCTGCCGATGGCGGTCTGGCAGCAGGTCAAGCTGCACTACATCGGCCTGCTGACCGGCCACCGCCAGCCCGAGCTGGCCGAGACCTTCTTCAATTCGGTCACGACCAAGATCCTGCACCGGGACTACTTCCACAACGACTTCATCTTCGTGCGCCCGGCCGTCTCGACCGAATACATCGAGAACGACGAGCCGCAGGTGCGCCCGAGCTTCCGCGCCTGGTACCCGAGCCGCGAGACGCTGCGCGAGGCGCTGGCGCAGCTGGTCGGCAGCTTCGGCCTGCAGGGCCGATGGGCCGACCTGGAGCGCGACCTCGACGACGTGCACGCCGAGACCGAGGCGGCGATCGGCCCCGACCGGCTGCGCACCAACTTCCAGATCCAGGCGCTGAGCTCGCTGTTCTTCCGCAACAAGGGCGCCTATGTGGTCGGGCGCATCATCAACGGCTACAACGACCTGCCCTTCGCGCTGCCGATCCTCAAGGACGAGCAGGACCGGCTGGGCATCGACGCGGCCCTGTTCGGCGAAGACGACCTGCAGCGCCTCTTCAGCTTCGCGCGGGCCGACTTCATGGTCGACATGGAGGTGCCCTCGGCCTTCGTGCAGTTCCTGCGCGCGCTGATGCCGCGCAAGCCGCGCAGCGAGCTCTACAGCCAGCTCGGCCTGCACAAGCAGGGCAAGACGCTGTTCTACCGCGACTTCCAGTTCCACCTGCGCCACTCGAGCGATCGCTTCCGCATCGCGCCGGGCATCAAGGGCATGGTGATGCTGGTGTTCGACCTGCCCAGCTATCCCTATGTCTTCAAGGTGATCAAGGACCGCTTCCCGGCGCAGAAGGACACCACCCGCGAGCAGGTCAAGGGCAAGTACCTGCTGGTCAAGCAGCACGACCGGGTCGGGCGCATGGCCGACACGCTGGAGTTCAGCAACGTCGCCTTCCCGCGCGCGCGCTTCTCCGAGGCGCTGATCGAGGAGATCCGCCGCGAGGCGCCCAGCCAGCTCGAGATCTCCGACCGCGACGGCGACGGCCAGGAAGAGGTGATCCTGAAGCATGTCTACATCGAGCGCCGCATGGTGCCGCTGAACATCTACCTGCAGGAGGCCACGCCCGAGCAGCTCGAGCATGCGGTCATCGAGTACGGCCAGGCGATCAAGGACCTGGTGGCGGCCAACATCTTTCCCGGCGACATGCTGTGGAAGAACTTCGGCGTGGTGCGCAACAACAAGGTCGTCTTCTACGACTACGACGAGATCGAGTACATCACCGACTGCAACTTCCGCCGCGTGCCCGTGCCGCGCAACGAGGAGGACGAGATGTCGGGCGAGATCTGGTATTCGGTCGGCCCGAAGGACGTCTTCCCGGAGACCTTCGGCCCCTTCCTGCTCGGACACCCCGGCGTGCGCGAGGCCTTCATGCGCCACCACGCCGACCTGCTCGATGCCGCGTTCTGGCAGGCGCACCAGGCGCGCATCCGCGCCGGCCATGTGCACGATGTCTTTCCCTACGATCCGGAGCGCCGCTTCCTGCACCGCCGGCGTCCGGTCGAACCCGCCGTTCCCCCGTCCCCCCCTGTCCCCACCGAGTGAATCCCGAAGGAGCGCCGCCATGAGCGTCAGCATCAGCCGCAGCCACGATCCTGTCGTCATCGTCTCGGCCGCGCGCACGCCGATCGGCGGCCTGCTGGGCGACTTCGCCGCGCTGTCGGCGGCCGATCTCGGCGGTGTGGCGATCCGCGCCGCCCTCGCGCGCGCCGCCGGCCTGCCCGGCGAGGCGGTCGACGAGGTGCTGATGGGCTGCTGCCTGATGGCCGGCCAGGGCCAGGCGCCGGCGCGCCAGGCCGCGCTGGCCGCGGGCCTGCCGATCTCGGCCGGCGCGGTGACGCTCTCGAAGATGTGCGGCTCGGGCATGCGCGCGCTGATGTTCGCGCACGACATGCTCGCCGCCGGCTCGGCCGACGTGATGGTCGCCGGCGGCATGGAGAGCATGACCCGCGCGCCGCACCTGAGCTTCGTGCGCCAGGGCGTGAAGTACGGCGCCACGCCGCTCTTCGACCACATGGCGATGGACGGGCTGGAGGACGCCTACGAGCGCGGCCGGGCCATGGGCGTCTTCGCCGAGGCCTGCGTCGAGAAGTACGGCTTCACCCGCGAGGCGCAGGACGCCTACGCCATCGCCTCCACAACCCGCGCCAAGACCGCCCACGAGGACGGCGCCTTCGACTGGGAGATCGCGCCGGTGCCCGTTGCCGGCCGCGGCGGCGAGACGGTGATCGCCCGCGACGAGCAGCCCTTCAAGGCGCGGCTGGACCGGATCGCCGGCCTCAAGCCCGCCTTCAAGCCGGACGGCACGATCACGGCCGCCAACGCCAGCAGCATCTCCGACGGCGCCGCCGCGCTGGTGCTGATGCGCGAGTCCACCGCCGCCGCGCGGGGCCTGAAGCCGGTGGCGCGCATCGTCGCGCATGCGGTGCACGCGCAGGAGCCGGCCTGGTTCTCGACCGCACCGGCCGGCGCGATCCGCAAGGCGCTCGCCCGCGCGGGCTGGCAGGCCGGCGAGGTCGACCTGTGGGAGATCAACGAGGCCTTCGCGGCGGTGACGATGGCGGCGATGGCCGACTTCGGCCTGCCGCACGAGATCGTCAACGTGCACGGCGGCGCCTGCGCGCTGGGTCACCCGATCGGCGCCTCGGGCGCGCGCATCGTCGTGACGCTGCTGGGGGCGCTGCAGCGGCGCGGCCTGAAGCGCGGCGTCGCCAGCCTGTGCATCGGCGGCGGCGAGGCCACCGCGCTGGCCGTGGAGCTGGCATGACGATGGACCTGATGCCAAGCCTGGGCCTGCACGATCCGGCGCTGTTCGCGCTGTCGGTGCTGGTGCTCAACGCCACGCCGGGCGTCGACCTGGTCTTCGTGGTCGGACGCACGCTGCAGTCGGGGCCGCGTGCCGGACTGGCCGGGGCGGCCGGCATCAGCCTGGGCTGCGTGGTGCATGCGCTGGCGGCGGCCTTCGGGCTGGCGGCGCTGCTGGCGGTGTCGGCCACCGCCTTCTCGGTGCTGAAGTGGCTGGGCGCGGCCTATCTGGTCTGGCTGGCCGCGGGCATGCTGCGCGCGGCGTGGCGGCGGCCGGCGCAGGCCGCCGAGCCCCTGGCGCCGTCGGGCGCCGGGGATGAGGCCTCCCCGCTGGCCCGGACCTTCCGCCAGGGGCTGCTGACGAACATGCTCAACCCGAAGGTGGCGCTGTTCTTCCTCGCCTTCCTGCCGCAGTTCATCGATGCCGGCGCGCCCGACAAGACGCTCAGCTTCCTGGCGCTGGGCGCGTGGTTCACGCTGCAGAGCGCGCTGTTCCTGGCGGTGCTGGTCGGCCTCACCGGCCAGATCCGGCAGCGCGCGCGCGCCTCCGCCACGACCGGCCGCTGGCTGCAGGGCCTGGGCGGTCTGCTCTTCCTGGGCCTGGCCGCGCGGCTGGCCCGCACCGAGACGCCCGTGCCCTGACGGCACGCCGAAAGAGGCCCACCCATGCTGCTCTCCGACGACCACCGCGCCATCCAGGACGCCATCCGCACCTATGTGCAGGAGCAGATCGCGCCGCACGCGGCCCGCTGGGACCGGGAGCACCACTTCCCGGCCGAGCAGCTCAAGGGCCTGGCCGCGCTGGGCTGCTTCGGCGTGGCGGTGCCGACCGAGCACGACGGCGCCGGCCTCGACCACCTGGCGCTGGCCGTGATCCTGGAGGAGATCGCCGCGGGCGACGGCGGCACCTCCACCGTCATCAGCGTCAACAACTGCCCGGTCTGCTCGATCCTGCTGGCCTTCGGCAACGCCGACCAGAAGCAGCGCTTTCTCCGGCCGCTGGCGCGCGGCGACTGGCTGGGCGCCTTCTGCCTGACCGAGCCGCATGTAGGCTCGGAGGCCGGCGGCCTGAAGACCACCGCCGTCCGGGTCCAGGATGGCGACGGCGACGCCTACGTGCTCGACGGCGTCAAGCAGTTCATCACCAGCGGCAAGCACGGCGACGTGGCCATCGTGCTGGCGGTGACCGACCGGGCCGCCGGCAAGAAGGGGCTCAGCGCCTTCATCGTGCCGACCGCCACGCCCGGCTACACGGTGGCGCGGCTCGAGGACAAGCTGGGCCAGCACAGCTCCGACACCGCGCAGATCGTGTTCGAGCGCTGCCGCGTGCCGGCCGCGAACCGCCTCGGCGCCGAGGGCGAGGGGCTGAAGATCGCGCTCTCCGGGCTGGAGGGCGGGCGCATCGGCATCGCGGCGCAGAGCGTGGGCATGGCGCGCGCGGCCTTCGAGGCGGCGCTGCGCTACAGCCACGAGCGCGTCGCCTTCGGCCAGCCGATCTTCGCCCACCAGGCGGTGCAGTTCCGCCTGGCCGAGATGGCCACGCAGATCGAGGCGGCGCGCCAGCTGGTCTGGCACGCCGCCGTGATGAAGGACGCCGGCATCCCGTGCCTGAAGGAGGCGGCGATGGCCAAGCTCTTCGCCAGCGAGCGGGCCGAGCGGGTCTGCTCGATGGCGATCCAGACCTTCGGCGGCTACGGCTATGTCAGCGACTTCCCCGTCGAGCGCATCTACCGCGACGTGCGCGTCTGCCAGATCTACGAGGGCACCAGCGACGTGCAGAAGATCCTGATCGGGCGCGCGCTGGCGGGCTGACGCGCCCCGGTCACGGCCCGATCACGGCGGCGTCATGCCTGCTGCCGACACTCGGGCGGGTGATGTCACCACCTCTGCCTGTCGCCCTGCGTGGCTTTCGCCTGCTGATGTCGGCCCAGTTCATCTCCGGGCTGGCCGACAACGCGCTGCTGCTCGTGGCCATCGGTCGCCTCCAGGCCGAGGGGGCCCCGGCCTGGCTGGCTCCGGGCCTCAAGCTCGCCTTCACGCTGGCCTACGTGCTGCTGGCCCCCTTCGTCGGACCGCTGGCCGACCGCTGGCCCAAGGCCGGGGTCATGGGCGCGGCCAACGCGGTCAAGGCTGGCGCCTGCGCGGCGATGGCGCTGGGCGCGCCGGTGGGTCCGAGCTTCGCACTGGCCGGCGCGGGCGCTGCGCTGTATTCGCCGGCGAAATACGGCATGGTGACCGAGCTGATGCCTGCGCACCGACTGGTCGCGGCCAACGGCTGGATCGAGGTGGCCACCGTGCTGGCCATCCTGCTGGGCACGGTGCTGGGCGGCGCGCTGCTGGCGTGGCTGGCGCCGGCATGGGCCTTCGCCGGGCTGCTCGGGCTCTACGGCCTGGCCGCGCTGCTCAACCTCGGCATCCCCGACAGCGGCGCGCGCTACCCCGCTGCGCCGCCGCTGCGGCGCCAGATCGGCGACTTCGCTGCGGCCAACGCACGGCTGTGGCGTGACCCGCTCGGGCGCGTCTCGCTGGCCACCACCACGCTGTTCTGGGGCGTCGGCGCCACGCTGCAGTTCCTGGTGCTGCGCTGGGCCGAGGAAGACCTCGGCCTGACGCTGGCGCAGGCCGCCTGGCTGCAGGGCCTGTCGGCCACCGGCGTGGTGGTCGGCGCACTGCTGGCCGGGCGCTGCGTGCCGCTGGAGCGTGCGCCGCAGGTGCTGTGGCTGGGCGTGCCGATGGGCCTGCTGCTGCTGCCGATGCCGCACGTCGACCACTGGCTGCCGGCGCTGCCGCTGCTGGCCGGCGCCGGGCTGGTCGCCGGGCTGTTCGTCGTGCCGATGAACGCGCTGCTGCAGCACCGCGGCGCCACGCTGCTGAGTGCCGGACGCTCGATCGCGGTGCAGAACTTCAACGAGAACGCCAGCGTGCTGCTGATGCTCGCCGGCTATGCCGCGCTCACCGCGCACGCGCTGGCGCTGGAGACGCTGATCCGTGGCTTCGGTCTGGGCGTCGCGCTGCTGATGGCGCTGATCGCATTGCATCACCACCGTCACAAGGAGATCGCCTGATGAGGATCGTCATCGTCACCGACGCCTGGGAGCCGCAGGTCAACGGCGTGGTGCGCACGCTGAAGATGACCACGCACGAGCTGGATCTGCTCGGCCACGAGGTGCACATCGTCTCGCCGCAGGGCTGGCCGAGCGTGC
>JAUPTP010000099.1 GCA_030918015.1 Pseudomonadota bacterium | reverse complement strand
GGGTTGGCGGCCCAGGTGTAGCCGGTGTTGAGCAGACCGACGTCAGCCTGCATGGCGTTGATCGAATCGCCGCCGTTGTTGTGGTTCCAGCCGTATTCGGTGAAGTTCGAGTAGACCTGCGCCGCGGTGCCGAACAGGTTGGACTCGCCGCCGCTGTAGTTGCCGTAGACCACCGCGCCGGCGGCGGTGGTGTCGGCGGTGGCGGTGGCCGCCAGCGCGGGCGTCTGGCCGCGCTGGTCGAAGGCCAGCACCGCCTTCAGGCGCGCCTGCTTGGCCACGTACTTCAGGTAGTTGGCCATGTTGAACGACGTGACCGTGCCGGCGCTGTCCAGCGCGATGAAGTCGTTCGTGTAGGCCAGCGTGCCGCTGCCGCCGGCCACGCCGTTGGCGGCGGTGGTGCCGGTGGCGCCATAGGCCACGACGCTCTTGCCCGACTTCACGTAGTTGCTGGCCGCATTCCTGATCTCGGTCTGCAGCGCCGCGAGCATGTTGTCGGTGGTCAGCGCCGTGCCGTCGTCCGTCTTCAGGCCCAGGCCGGCCTGGTAGCCGATGAAGTCGTTCATCAGCAGCGCGCTGCCCGTGGGGTCGGGGTTGGAGGCCCGCACGATCTCGGCGCCGGTGGCGTCGACGATCTTGCCGGCCTTCTGGTCGGCCGAGACGGCGGCGCGGGTGCCCAGCACGTTGAACATCCACTCGTAGGCCATGTCGGCGCTGCCCATGTCCTGGATCGGGCAGTAGGCGACGACCGCGTACACCTGGTCGCTGATCGAGCTGTTGCCGCTGGCGTCGATGCCGGCCGCGCCGGCGGCCTTCAGGTAGGGGAAGTAGTCGGCATGGTTGCCGGTGGCCGCCAGCTGGGTGCTCTGCGCGCCGCCGCCGCTGGTGCCGTTGACGATGATGCGGCTGGCGTTGCCGAACATCGTGCTGTCGTTCAGGCGCAGGTAGCGCACGGCCGCCTTGGCGTCGACGATGGCGGCCGGAGCCTTGCCCTGGTAGATGCCGTCGCTGTAGACCCCTTCGGGTGCGACGGCGCCGCGGCTGCGCGAGGCCATGTTGATGTAGACCATGCCGCGGGCCAGCGCGGCCCCCTTCTTGTCGGTGTCGCTGGTGCTGGTGTAGCTGCCCCCGTCGACGATGTCGGCGCCGGTGTAGTTGCTGCTGGTGATCGCGGTCTTGCCGTCCCAGCCACCCTTGCCGCCCTGGTAGCTGGCCATCCAGCCAGCGTTGTTGACGTTGAGCAGGATCGCGTTGTCCTGTTTCTCGGCATCGGCCTCGCGCACGAAGATGTTCAGGTTCTGGTAGCCGCAGGTGGTGTTGTCCACCGCGCCGGCCGCCTGCGTGGCGGCGAGCTGCATCGGCTTGGCCACATAGCAGACCTCGCGGTACCAGCGCACCGGCGTGGCCACGCCGTCGAGCGTGACGGTGATCGTCGTGTATTTCGACTTGTCGAAGGCGAGCTGGCTGTCAAAGGCGCCGGCGGCGGCGGTGGTCGCGGTGGTGCTCGTCGATGTGCTGGTACTCGCGCTGGTGTCCGACGTCGTGCTGTCGCTGCTGCCGCCGCCGCAGGCGCCCAGCAATCCGCTCACCGACAGGGCCGCGATCGATGCGGACAGGACTCGGCGCTTGAAATTCATGCTCATCTGTGTCTCCTCTGAGATATTCATCATGCTTGGACGCATGGACAGAAAAACCCTGCCGACCTGAACAAGGTTTCGGTCTTTTGGGAATCAATCCAGCATTCGTATTCCACGCAATATCATCCAGACGTGCAGGCACGCCCGGACCAACCCACGGCCGGGATGGAATCATTCTGGGAATGGAAATTGGGTAGCGATCGCCAGATCGGGCGTCAGCAGCCTGAGAGGAATTCTAGAAAATCGTGCCCACCGACAAAGATGTCGAAGGCAATGGCGTGATAACCCACCCTCATCATGGTTTCCCCGGTGGAATCACGCGCAGGTTCAGGCGTCGACCAGCTGGCGCACGATCAGCGCCTTGACGGGGGGCAGCCGCTCGGCCAGATGCAGCGTGGCCTGGCGGGCCAGCCGCGCGGCCGGGCGGTCGTCGGTGAACAGGCGCACGACGGCGTTGGTGCCGTGGAAGATCCAGCGCGCGGTGTGGCGGTGCTCGCGGTCATAGGCGTCGAGCGCACGCGCATCGGCCGGATCGACCTGGCCGCCACGGGCCCGGCGCGCGATCTGGCGCGCCAGCGTCTCGGCGCTGTAGAGCCCGAGGTTGAAGCCGTGCGCGGTCACCGGATGCATGCCGACCGCCGCGTCGCCCACCAGCGCGACCCGCTGCGACACCAGCCGCGGCGCCCAGGTCGCCACCAGCGGGTACAGATGCCGGCGGGACTCCTCGCCGGGGCCGGGCTGGATGCGGCCGAGCTGGCCGTCCAGCCAGGGCTCGACGGTGGCGGCATAGTCGGCCGCCGGCAGCGCCATCCAGCGCCGCGCCTGCTCGCTCGGCGCGGTCACGACGAAGGACGAGCAGTGACGCGGCAGCACGCCGGCCTGCCCGCCCTCGCCAGGATCGGACGCATCGGCCAGCGGCAGCACCGCCAGCGTGTGGCCGTGGTGGAAGGCCTCGTGCGCGACCTGCCGGTGCGGCTGCTCGTGGCGCATGCGGCAGACGATGGCGCTGCGGCCGAAGTCGTGCAGGTCGGCGACCAGTCCGGCCATGCGCCGCACCGCCGACAGCCGCCCGTCGGCCGCCACCAGCAGCGAGGCACGCAGCACCCGGGCCTGGCCCTGCGGACCGACCAGATGCACCGTCACGCCATCGTCGTCGCGCTGCATCGACTCCAGCCGGTGGCCGGCCAGCACCCGGACGCCAGGCAGCGCCGCGCAGCCCGCCCACAGCACCCGGCGCAGCGCGTGCTGCGACACCAGCGTGCCCAGGTGCGTGTCGGCGGCGATCGGGGACGGGGCCGGGGACGCCTCGCCCAGCGCATGCGCGGCCAGATCGGGCAGCCAGGGCAGCGCCTGCGGCAGCCAGCCCGGCCGCGGCAAGGCCGGCAGCGGCGGCAGGCCGACCCGCGCCTGCGAGGCGTCCAGCCGCAGCGCGGCCTGCGCGCCGCCGGTGCTGACCGAGGCGGCCTGCAGCGGCGCGCGCGCCTGCGCGGGCAGCCGCTCCCACAGGCCCCACTGGCGCAGCAGCGCCTCGGTGCGGTGCGTCAGCGCCAGCTCGCGGCCGTCGGGCGACGGATCGGCCAGCTGCTCGGTCGACTGGGGATCGACCAGCACGACGCGCAAGCCCAGCGGGGCCAGCGCCAGGGCCGTCGACAGTCCGGTCGGACCGGCGCCGGCGATCAGCACGTCCACGGACGCGGCAAGGTCATTCGGATTCATCGGGGTTCGCGGCTCAGCGCCCTGTCTGCGGGAGGCCATGGTGCCGGAGAGAACCTGTCACGGCCTTGTCCGGAGTCAAGCAGCCCTTCACGTCCAGCGCCCAGCGCTGAACCCCTCTCTGGCGAGGCGCAGGACTCTTCAATGCATCAGGTCATCCACCGAGGCGACCGCGAGCCGGTGATCCGGCAGATGCGCCTGGATCCAGTCGAGGTCGAGCACGAGGTGCTTGATCAGGTCAGGATGCGTGGAGCGCAGCGCATCGATCGGATCCAGATCACGTTCACCCGCCTCGGCGATGACACCGGCCAGGCGCAGCGCCGCCCCCATCCGGGAGAACGGGCGGATCTCCATCGGGTGCGAGGCGGCGTTGAAGGCGGTCACCAGCAATGTCGGGAAGCGCCAATGTCGTGCCAGCTCGGCAGTGATCTCGGGATGCGAGCAGCCCAGCAGCGAGTTCTCGAAGCTGATGCGGCTGTCGATCTCCAGCGACAGGCGACCGATGCGCTGCGTCATGTCGGGGTCGACCATCATCATCAGCAGCTGGCCGGTGCGCAGCATCAGGCCGCCCAGGTAGGCCGCATCTTCATCTTCCTGGAGAAAGCGGGCCAGCGGCTGGGCATAGGCGGCCGTGGCCAGCGTGGTGCGCCAGAAACCCAGGCGGTCGAAGCCGGGGATCGACGGGAACATGCCGACCATGCAGGCCGACAGCGCCAGGTCTCGCAGCGTGCGGGTGCCCAGCGCCATCGCGGCATCGTTGAGCGAGGTCACCGAGCGCGACGGGCTGTAGCGGGCCGAGTTCGCCAGCCGCAGCACCCGGGCCGACAGCGTCTGGTCACGACCGATCAGGCCGGCGAGCTCGTTCAGCGACAGGTCATCGCGGTCGAAGGAACGCAGCAGCTTGTTGGCCACCTCGGGCATGGCTGGGAGCGCACAGGCTTGCTGGACGAAGCGATCGGTGCGGGACGTGACGACAGCATTCATGGGCGAACCTCCTCGGTCAGGATGAGAACCGGCTCATCGGCCGCCAGGAACACCACCTTGAGTCAGGAGCAGCCCGCTTGTGCGGCCTGCCACGAAGATGTAGCGGCTCGATCTGAAGCCGGGCATGGCCGCCCCTCCATGTGATCTCGAAGTGCGAAACAGGCGTGCATATCCGGCGATCATGCGCCTCAAGAAACCGACACAATCGGACGCACTGACACGCGCACACGAAGCACAACAACATGACGGCCAACCAAGGACATGCAGCGATGACCGAGCGGATCCATCACATCACCCCGTCAAGCCGCAAGACTGAGCTGCCCACGGGGGGCAACTTCGACGACACCCTGGCCATGCTGGCTCGCAGGATGAGCGAGCAGACGGTGCGGCTGGATCTCAACACGCAGGAACTGCTCAAGCACCAGGACACGCTGGCCGAGCAGCAGGCCGGACTCGAGCATCTGGTGAACGACTACTACCAGCTGCGCGAGCAGAGCCAGGAAGGTCACCGCCGAGTCGTCGCGCTGAACAAGGATCTCCAGTCCTTGCGCGAGGTGATCGCCCGCCAGATCGAAGAGGCGATGGCGGCCAGCGCGGAGAGCACCACCGCCCGTCTGGCGCGCAGCGATGAGGAAACGGCAGCCCTCAAGACGCTGATGACCGAGCAGAAAGAGGCTGTGTCCGGCCAGATCAGCGGCTTGAGCGAGCAGATCACCGGTTGCATCGAACAGCTCGTCGCCCTGAGCGAGCGCAACGACGGGGTGATGGCGGAGCTCAACAACACCCGCCGATCCCTGGCGCGCTACGTCGACACCAAGTTCGCCCAGCAGGAAAGCGACCAGCAGAAGACCGCCACCGAGGCGGCCGAGGCCACGCGGGCCATCGACCGCGAAATCAGTGCCCGCAAGGCGGAGCTGGAGAAGCTGGAGACGGCCCTCACCATGCAGCGCACCCTCTTCGAGACGCAGTCGCGCGATCTGGAGAATCGGCTGGACCAGCTGAGCGACGAGCTGTCCACCAAGACCGAGGAAGGACAGTCACGCCTGAAGATTGTCCATGTCGCGCTGGCGGGCCTGGGCGTGGCCGTCATCGGACTGCTGGCACTGGTGCTCGTGACCATGTGAGCCGCGGGCCTCGACCCAGGCGCGCAGGGCCTCGGCCGCCATCGGACGCGCGAACAGAAAGCCTTGCAGCACGTCGCACCCGGTCTCCAGCAGCGCCAGGCGCTGGGCCTCGGTCTCGACGCCCTCGGCCACCACCTCCATGTCGAGCGCATGGGCCAGCCGCACCACGGCCTCCAGCACCGCACGCGCCTGGGGATCGCTGTCCACGCCCAGGACCAGACTGCGGTCGATCTTCAGCTGTGACACCGGCAGGCGCCGCAGATACGACAGGCTGGAGTAGCCGGTGCCGAAGTCGTCGATCGACACCCGCACGCCCGCGGCATCGAGCGCCTCCAGCACGCCGCAGCCCTCCTGCAGCGACTCCATCATCGCCGTCTCCGTCAGCTCGCACACCAGCAGCGCCGGATCGAGCCGGTGGCGGGCCAGGGTGCCGAGGATGCGCTGCGCCAGGTCGGGCTGGCGCAGCTGCTGCGCCGACAGGTTGATCGCGACCCGGCAATGCCAGCCGCGCGCCTGCCACTGGGCGAGCTGCTCGCAGGCCTGCTCGATCACCCAGTCGCCGATGCGGCCGATCAGACCGAAGCGCTCGGCCACCGGGATGAAGACCGCCGGGCTGACCATGCCCCGCTCGGGATGGCGCCAGCGCAGCAGCGCCTCGACGCCGTGCAGGGCGCCCGCCGTGCCACTGAGCTTGGGCTGATAGTGCAGCGACAGCTCGCCTCGCACCAGCGCATGGCGCAGCGCCTGCTGCAGCTGCAGCTGCTCGGCCTGGTCGTCCGGGCTCATGTGCGGGCCGTAGCAGACCGTGCAGCCCCCGCCGCTGCGCTTGGCCGCATGCATCGCGGCGTCGGCACAGCCCAGCAGCGCCTCGCCGCGGCCATGCCGAGGCGCCAGCGCGATCCCGATCGAGCACGACAGCGTGACGGGCTGGTCGCGCAGCAGGTAGGGCTGCTGCAGGTCGGCGAGCAGCTTGCGCGCCAGGCGCTGCGCACGCGGCTCGGCGTCGTCGCCACCGATCAGCAGCACGAACTCGTCGCCGCCCAGCCGCACGGCCAGGTCGATCGGTCGGATGCGCCGGCGGATGCGCCGGGACACCTTGCCCAGCAGGCAGTCGCCCATGCCATGGCCCAGGGAATCGTTGATCGCCTTGAACCCGTCCAGATCGAGGAAAAGCAGGGCCAGGGGCAGGCTGCCGTCCGTGCCGTCGAGGTGGCGCAGCCGCTCGTCCAGGGCCTGCCGGTTGGCCAGGCCGGTCAGCGGATCGGTCAGCGTGCGCCGCAGCAGCTCCGCGTTGGCCGCCTGCAGCTCGGCATTCGCGCTGGCCAGCGAGCGCGAGAGCTGGCGCTCGCGGCGCTGCTGTCGCGCATCGAAGATCGCCGTGGCCAGCGCGGTGCACAGCACCAGCGCGGTGAAGATCAGCACCACCGCCAGCAGGCCGCGCCCGCCCAGCGCGTCGGCGCTCAGGCAGACCGTGCCCTGCGGCAGCCGGGCCGCGGCCATCGCGGTGTAGTGCATGCCGCAGATCGCCGCGGCCATCACCACGGCGGCGCGCAGCTGTGCGTGCAGCCGCGCGCGCCCGTCCAGCGCCCGCAGCCGCACGAAGATCTCCAGCGCCACCGCCGAGGCGACCAGCGCGATCAGCACCGAGGCGCCCACCAGCGGCCAGTCCCAGTCGATGCCGGGCTGCAGGTCGATGGCCGCCATGCCCAGGTAGTGCATCGAGACGATGCCCGCGCTCATCACCAGCGAGGCCACGACATGCAGGCGCCGGTCCACCTCCCGGTGGGCGGCCACCGCCATCGCGACCCCGGCGGCCACCAGCGCGGCCAGCCAGGACAGCGCCGTCAGGTCATGGCGATAGCCCAGCGACAGCGGCGGATCGAAGGCCAGCATGCCCACGAAATGCATGGACCAGACGCCCGTCGCCATGGTGAGCGAGCCCCCC
>JAUPTP010000098.1 GCA_030918015.1 Pseudomonadota bacterium | reverse complement strand
CAATGAATCGGCGCTGACCGAGCAGGCGATCCGGCGCTTTCGCGAGCGGGCGGTCGAGATGTCGCGCCATTTCGGCTACAGCGGCTACACGGTGCGCGAGGTCACGGTGCAGGATGCCGAGGTCGACGGCGGCATGCGCCCGCCGATGGTGATGGCGCGCATGTCCCCGGCGATGGCTGCGGCCGAGGCGGCGGCGCCGCTGCCGACCGAAGGCGGCCAGGCCACGCTCGGGGTGACGGTGCAGGGCACCGTCACGATGACGCGCTGAGCGGCTGCGCGCTTACTGCGCGGTCCAGCCGCCGTCGACGTTCCAGGCCACGCCGCGCACATTGCTGGCCGCGGAAGAGCACAGGAAGACCGCCAGCTCGCCGAGCTGCTCGGGCGTGGTGAACTGCAGCGAGGGCTGCTTCTCGCCCAGCAGCCGGCGCACCGCCTCGTCGTTGTCGACGCCGTCCCGGGCGGCGCGCGCGTCGACCTGCTTCTGCACCAGCGGCGTCAGCACCCAGCCCGGACAAATCGCGTTGCAGGTCACGCCGGTGGTGGCGTTCTCCAGCGCGGTCACCTTGGTCAGGCCGATGACGCCGTGCTTGGCCGCGACATAGGCGGCCTTCTGCGTCGAGGCCACCAGGCCGTGCACCGAGGCGATGTTGATGATGCGGCCCCAGTTCTTGGCCTTCATCGACGGCAGCGCCAGCCGCGTCGTGTGGAAGGTCGAGCTGAGGTTGATCGCGATCACCGCATCCCAGCGCTCGACGGGAAAGTCCTCCACGGTGGCCACATGCTGGATGCCGGCGTTGTTCACCAGGATGTCCACACCGCCGAATTCGGCCTGCGCATAGGCCATCATGGCCTCGATCTCCGCGGGGCGGCTCATGTCGGCGCCGTGGTAGCCGGCCTTCACGCCCAGCGCGGCGACCTCGGCCTGGGGGGCCTGCGCATCGCCGAAGCCGTTGAGAATCACGTTCGCGCCCTGACGTGCCAGGCACAGGGCCACGCCCAGGCCGATGCCGCTGGTGGATCCGGTGACCAGTGCGGTCTTGCCTTTCAGCATCTGTCGTCCTCCGAAGGATGGTGGGTTGGTTAACATGCATTATTGAACTCGAAGTTCCATCTTCTCCTGACAGCCTCACCGTCAATGCCATGCAAGAACCTCGACTGCTCCATGTGACCTGCCCCCATCCCGGCGGGCTGCACCGCATGGCCTACGCCGAATGGGGCGATCCGGCCAATCCCGAGGTCGTCGTGTGCGTGCACGGCCTGGCGCGGCAGGGGCGGGACTTCGACACGCTCGCGCGCGCCCTGGCCACCGATCGCCGGGTGATCTGTCCGGATGTGGTCGGCCGCGGCGCCTCCGACTGGCTGGCCGATCCGTCGCTCTACCAGATCCCGACCTATGTGGCCGACATGGTCACGCTGATCGCGCGCCTGGGGGTCGAGCGGGTCGACTGGGTCGGCACCTCGATGGGCGGCCTGATCGGCATGGGCCTGGCCGGGCTGCGTGCGACCCAGCAGGCGCCGCTGATCCGCCGCATGGTGGTCAACGACGTGGGTCCGACCCTCGAGCCGACCGCCATCGCCCGCATCGGGCAGTACCTCGGCCAGCCGCTGCGGTTCGAATCGGTCGAGCAGGGCATCGCCTATCTGCAGACCCTCTCGGCCAGCTTCGGGCCGCACACGCCCGAGCAGTGGACGCAGCTCGGGCGGCCGATGCTGCACCCGGCGCCGGAGGGCGGCTGGCGGCTGCACTACGACCCGGCCATCGCCGAGCCCTTCAAGGCCTGGACGCCGGAGATCGGCCGCCTGGGCGAGGCGCTGCTGTGGCAGGCCTGGCAATCGATCGAGGAGCCGCTGCTGCTGCTGCGCGGTGCCGACTCCGATCTGCTCTCGGCCCGGACCGCACAGGCCATGGTGCAGCGCGGCCGCCAGGCGCGCTGTGTCGAATTCGCCGGTGTGGGTCACGCCCCCATGCTGATGCAGGACGATCAGGTGCGCTGCGTGCGTGATTTCCTGCTCGCCCCCTGATTCCCTCCGTGATCTTCCCGTCTTGATGAAAACCTTCGGCCTCGATCCCACCGAGGCGCCCGCAGCGATCGTCCAGCTGGCGGACTCCACCACCTCCGGTCCGAGCGCCGACAGCGTGGCCGAGGAGCACGATCGCCTCGAACGCGCCCGCCGCTTCGCGGAGCCGCTGCTGGCCAGCAGCCGCTTCGACACCGGCGAGAATGCGCTCGAGCATGCCGACGGCGTGGCCGCGATCCTGCGCGGCATCGGCGCGGCGCCGTCGATGCAGGCTGCCGTCTACCTGGTCTACGCCGGCGACTTCCTCGCCGAGCCGGAGGTGGTGGTCGAGCAGGCCTTCGGCGCGTCCTACGCCAGCCTGGTCGCGCACACCCGGCAGCTGGTGCGCATCCAGCGCAACGCCCGCGCGGCCTGGACCGACGAGACCGACCGCGAGGTCCAGGCCGAGCAGATTGAGCGGGTGCGCAAGATGCTGCTGGCCTTCTCGCGCGACCTGCGCGTGGTGCTGCTGCGGCTGGCCTCGCGGCTGCAGACGCTGCGCCACTATGCGGCCACCAAGCTGCCGTGCCCGATGGCGCTGTCGCGCGAGGCGCAGCAGGTCTTCGCGCCGCTGGCCAGCCGGCTGGGCATCTGGCAGATCAAGTGGGAGCTGGAGGACCTGGCCTTCCGCTTCCTGCGCCCCGACGACTACAAGCGCATCGCGCGGCTGCTCGACGAGAAGCGCACCGAGCGCGAGCAGGGCATCGAGACCGCCCGCCGCCGCCTGGAGGCCGAGCTCTCTGCGGCCGGCATCGCGGCCGAGGTCCATGGCCGGCCCAAGCACATCTACTCCATCTGGAAGAAGATGCAGGGCAAGAAGCTGGCCTTCGACCAGGTCTTCGACGTGCGCGCGATGCGGGTGATCGTCGGCTCGGTGCCGGACTGCTACGCGGCGCTCAGCCGGGTGCACGAGGTCTGGCAGCCGCTGCCCGAGGAGTTCGACGACTACATCGCCCGGCCCAAGCCCAACGGCTACCAGTCGCTGCACACCGTCGTGGTCGACGGGCCCGAGGAGGGCGCCCGCCCGATCGAGATCCAGATCCGCACCCGCGAGATGCATGACCGCGCCGAGAGCGGCGTGGCCGCGCACTGGGCCTACAAGGAAGCCGGCACCAAGGGCTATGCGGGCGTGAGCGCCGCCGGCGACTTCGAGGACCGGGTCGCGCAGGCGCGTCGGGCGGTGCTGCAGCAGCTGCTGGCCTGGGAGCGCGACTTCGTCGGCCACAACATGCCGGCGCAGGGCTTCTTCGAGGACCGCATCTATGTCTTCACGCCGGCAGCGCGCCTGATCGAGCTGCCGGCCGGCGCCACCGCGGTCGACTTCGCCTACAACCTGCACACCGATCTGGGCCACCGCTGCCGCGGCGCGCGGGTCGATGGCCAGATGGTGCCGCTCAACACCCCGCTGCAGAGCGGCCAGACCATCGAGGTGATCGCCGCGAAGGAGGGCGGCCCGTCGCTCGACTGGCTCAACACGCAGCAGGGCTACCTGAAGAGCCAGCGCTCGCGGGCCAAGGTCCGCGCCTGGTTCAACGCCCGGGCGCTGCAGGAGACGATCGCGCGGGGCCGCGAGGCGGTCGACCGTCTGCTCCAGCGCGAGGGCCGCACCGCGATCCGGCTCGACGATCTGGCCTCGCAGCTGGGCTTCCGCAATGCCGAGGCGCTGTTCGAGCTGGTCGGCAAGGACGAGTATTCGCTGCGCAACATCGAGAGCGTGCTGCGTCCGCCTCCGGCGCCGGCGGCGCTGACGCCGCTGGAGGAGGTGGCGGTCTCCAAGCCTGCCACCGGCGCGCTGTCGGGCAAGAGCGCGGTGCTGGTGGTCGGGGTCGAGTCGCTGCTGACCCAGCTGGCGCACTGCTGCCGTCCGGCGCCGCCCGATGCGATCGGGGGCTTCGTCACCCGTGGCAAGGGCGTGGCGGTGCACCGCGTCGACTGCGCCAACTACCGCCAGCTCGGCGCACGCCATCCCGAGCGGCTCATCGAGGTCCAGTGGGGCGAGGCTCCGCCCGTGATGGGCCGGGCTCCGGTCTATCCGGTGAGCATCTCGGTGATGGCCCATGACCGCCAGGGCCTGCTGCGCGACATCTCGGAGGTCTTCGCCCGCGACAAGGCCAATGTGATCGGCGTGCAGACCCAGTCCATGCGCGGCACGGCCTGGATGACCTTCACCATCGAGGTCAGCGATGCCTCCGCCCTGGCGCATCTGCTGGCGCAGGTGTCCCAGATTGGTGGCGTTCTCAGCGCGCGCAGAAAATGATTTGACGCGAAAGATAGTCGTGCTATAGTCGAGGGCTCGACAGGCACATAGCTCAGTTGGTTAGAGCACCACCTTGACATGGTGGGGGTCGTTGGTTCGAATCCAATTGTGCCTACCAGAGAATTCTGCTTTCGAGCTGAATCGATTTGCAGGCGCGTAGCTCAGTTGGTTAGAGCACCACCTTGACATGGTGGGGGTCGTTGGTTCGAATCCAATCGCGCCTACCAGAACTGTCAACAAGCAAACAATGCATTTGAATCTTGTTGATGATTCTGGATATAATCAGATTCTGCTGAAAAGCATTGCAGGCACATAGCTCAGTTGGTTAGAGCACCACCTTGACATGGTGGGGGTCGTTGGTTCGAATCCAATTGTGCCTACCAGACACATGAAAGGCGCCGGTTCACCCCGGCGCCTTTTCTTTTGTCAGGATGAATCTCGGCCGCAATTCTTGGTGCTCTTGATGCGACGGTCTTGCATTCCCGACGAGGACACGCTCCACTGGTTGCGAGGCAGGCGGGGCAAACCCTGACCGGAACCGGGGCGCCCCGATGCCTAGAATCTTTGTGCAACGCACACAGGAGAATTTTGCATGCCATCGAATCGCCGCACCGCCGAGACCGAGGCCGAGCCCGGTCGCACCGACGGGCCGCGCGTGCTGAAGAAGTACCCGAATCGCCGCCTCTACGACACCCGCTCGAGCAGCTACATCACGATCAGCGACGTCAAGAAGATGGTGCTGGACGGGGAGACCTTCGAGGTGCTCGACGCCAAGAGCGGCGAGGATCTGACCCGCAGCATCCTGCTGCAGATCATCCTGGAGGAGGAGAGCGCCGGCATGCCGATGTTCTCGACCCAGATGCTCGCGCAGATCATCCGCTTCTACGGCCACACGATGCAGGGTCTGATGGGCGCCTACCTCGAGAAGAACCTCCAGGGCTTCGTCGAGATGCACAAGAGCTTCACCGAGCAGACCGGCGGCCTCTACGAGGGCAAGGCGTTCTCGCCCGAGGCCTGGACCCAGTTCATGGCGCTGCAGAACCCGGTCGTGCAGAACATGATGACCGGCTATCTGGACCAGTCGCGCAGCCTGATGGCGCAGATGCAGGAACAGATGCAGAAGCAGGCCGAGAGCTTCTTTCCCGGCATGAGCGGCTTCACCACGCCGCCGAAGGGCTGACCTCGGGAATCGGCCGGCGCCGCACGCTCACAGCCAGCGCTGAAGCACCGGCCAGACGGTCTCGAGGATGCGCGGATGCGCCGCCGCCACCGGGTGGATGCGGTCGGGCTGGAACCAGCGCAGCGGGTCGGCATCGTCGGCGATGCCCGCCAGCAGGAAGGGCACCAGCGCCGCCTTCTCGGCCTGCGCCACGGTCGCGAACAGCGCGGCGAAGTCCTTCGCATAGGCCGCGCCGTAGTTCGGCGGCACCTGCATGCCCACGATCATCACCCGGGCGCCGGCGTCGCGCGCGGCGCGGGCCATCGCGGTCAGATTGGCCTCGGTCTGCCGCAGCGGCAGGCCGCGCAATGCATCGTTGCCGCCCAGCTCGAGGATGACGTGCGTGGGCCGGTGCTGCTCGAGCAGCGCCGGCAGCCGCGCCCGCCCGCCCGCCGTGGTGTCGCCGCTGATGCTGGCGTTGATGACGGCCGCGTTCAGGCGCCGATCGGTCAGCCGGCGCTCGAGCAGCGCGACCCAGCCGCTGCCGCGCGCGATGCCGTACTCGGCCGACAGGCTGTCGCCCACCACCAGCACGCGGCGCGATCCGCCCTGCGTCGCCACGGCGACCCCGGTTGCGGCCAGGGACAGCAGGGCCGCGATACAGTCGCGGCGTGTTCCATTCGGAGCGAATCCAGGACGGCTCAACATGACAGATGCGACGGGCACGGCAATCATCGAAGTCTCGGGCGTGAGCAAGCGGGTGAGCGATGCCACGGGCGAGCTGACGATTCTGCACGAGATCGATCTCTCCCTGCGGCGGCAGGAATCGGTGGCGATCGTCGGGGCCTCGGGCTCGGGCAAAAGCACGCTGCTGTCGATCCTGGCCGGGCTGGACATGCCCAGCAGCGGCACGGTGCGGCTCGACGGCGTCGACCTGTTCTCGCTCGACGAGGATGCCCGCGCGGCGGTGCGCGGCACGCGGGTGGGCTTCGTCTTCCAGAGCTTCCAGCTGATGGGGCATCTGACGGCGCTGGAGAACGTGATGCTGCCGCTGGAGCTGCGGGGCGTGCGCGAGGCCAGGGCGCTGGCCACCGAGATGCTCGGCCGGGTGGGCCTGGGTGCGCGGCTGGGCCACTATCCAAAGCTGCTGTCGGGCGGCGAGCAGCAGCGGGTTGCGCTGGCGCGGGCCTTCGTGGTGCGCCCGGCGCTGCTGCTGGCGGACGAGCCCACCGGCAGCCTGGACCACGCCACCGGCGAGGCGGTGATGCAGCTGATGCTCGAGCTCAACCGCGAGGTGGGCACGACCCTGGTGCTGGTGACGCACGATCCGGGCATCGCCGCGCGCTGCGACCGCCAGATCCGCATCGAGGCCGGCCGGCGGGTCGGATAGCGACGGATAATGGGCGGATGTCACGATCCCTCCTCTTCGGCTTCCACGCCATCCAGGTCCGCCTGAAGACCGCACCCGACACGATCCGCGAGATCCATTTCGATCCGACCCGCCGCGACGGTCGGATGCGCCAGTTCCTCGACCGCGCCCGCGAGGCCGGCCGCAACCTCGTCGAGAGCGATGCCAAGCGCATCGACAAGCTGGTCGGCAACCCGCGCCACCAGGGCGTGATGGCCTTCGTGTCGCCGCTGCCGGTGACGCACTCGATCGACGACCACCTCGACGGCGTCGAGGGCCCGCCGCTGCTGCTGCTGCTCGACGGCGTGACCGATCCGCACAACCTGGGCGCCTGCCTGCGGGTGGCCGACGGCGTGGGCGCGCACGGCGTGATCGTGCCGCGCGACCATGCGGTCGGCATCAACGCGACGGTGGCCAAGGTGGCCAGCGGCGCCTCCGAGACGGTGCCGTACTTCATGGTGACCAACCTGGCGCGCACGATGCTCGAGCTCAAGGAGCGCGACATCCTGATCGTCGGCACCAGCGATGCGGCCACCGACTCGATCCACGACCTCGATCTGTCCGGCCCGGTGGCCTTCGTGCTGGGCGCCGAG
>JAUPTP010000097.1 GCA_030918015.1 Pseudomonadota bacterium | reverse complement strand
CGGCCTGCACCGCAGCAGCCGGTCGCGGTCGCGGGCCGCCCCGGCCCGGCCCTGCCGTCACGCTGAGAAGCACAGGCTCAGCGCACGCGCAGGAATCATCCGCACAAAAAAAGAGCCCCGGCATGTGCCGGGGCTTCGAAGCCTTAGCGCTGTCACACGGCAAGGCACCTGCTCAGGGAGGAAAAGCAGGGGATGAACGCCGAGCGGCGTGCCATCCGGAGGCGATCTTAACACCGCCCCCGGTTTTGGCAATGCCCGGGTGATCGCCCCCAGGGCCTCGTGCCCCCATCCGGCTTGGGGCATGATCGGCGGGAACCGATCACGACCTTCTCCGTCCCCCCTCCATCGTCCATGTCCACCTCGCTCCGTCATCCCCTGCACCGTCCCCGCCGCCTGCGCCGCGACGCCTTCACCCGCGATCTGGTGCGCGAGCACCGCCTGCATGCCAGCGACCTGATCTATCCGGTCTTCGTGCTGGAAGGCCAGGGCCAGGTGCAGGAGGTCGGCTCGATGCCGGGCGTGCAGCGCCGCAGCCTCGACCAGCTGCTGCCGGTGGCCGAGCAGTGCGTCGAGCTGGGCATTCCGGTGATGGCGCTGTTCCCGGTGCTGGGCCCCGAGGGCAAGACGCCCGACGGCCGCGAGGCCTGCAACCCGGAAGGCCTGGTGCCGACGGTGGTGCGCGAGCTCAAGCGCCGCTTCCCCGAGCTGGGCGTGATGACCGACGTCGCGCTCGACCCCTACACCAGCCACGGCCAGGACGGCCTGATCGACGACACCGGCTATGTGCTCAACGACGAGACCATCGAGGTGCTGGTGCAGCAGGCGCTGACCCAGGCCGAGGCCGGCGTCGACATCGTGGCGCCCAGCGACATGATGGACGGCCGCATCGGTGCGATCCGCCTCGCGCTGGAAGAGCGCAGGCTGATCCACACCCGCATCATGGCCTACAGCGCCAAGTACGCCAGCGCCTTCTACGGCCCCTTCCGCGATGCGGTCGGCTCGGCCGGCAATCTGGGCAAGAGCAACAAGAAGGTCTACCAGATGGACCCGGGCAACAGCGACGAGGCGCTGCGCGAGGTCGCGCTGGACATCGCCGAGGGCGCCGACATGGTGATGGTCAAGCCCGGCATGCCTTATCTGGACATCGTGCGCCGGGTGAAGGACGAGTTCCGGGTGCCGACCTTCGCCTACCAGGTCAGCGGCGAGTACGCGATGCTCAAGGCCGCCGCCCGGAACGGCTGGCTCGACCACGACGCGGTGATGATGGAGTCGCTGCTGGCCTTCAAGCGCGCCGGCGCCGATGGCATCCTGACCTACTTCGCGATCGAGGCCGCCCGCCTGATGCGCACCTCGCGCTGAGACCCGCGCCGACGCCGATGCGCATCTTCTGGATCGCCGACCTCTGCACCGAGCTCGAGGCCCTGCCGGAGACGCTGCCCGAGCGCGGCTTCCTGTGGATCGCCAGCGCGCGCCGCGCCTTCGAGCTCGGCGTGCCGGCGCTGCAGGCGCGGCTGCAGCGCTGGGGCTGCGGCCCGCTGGTGGACCTGCATGTCTCCGACCTGCTCAGCAACCAGCTGCCCTCGCACTTCGACTACACCTCCTGGTATGACCTGATGGTCTTCCGCCGGCTCGCGGCCGCCCCCGGCAGCAGCGGCCTGTTTCTGGACGAGGAGCACGGCACCATCGCGACGGCCCGCCAGGCGCTGCAATCGATCGACACCAGTCCGGTCGGCTTCGCGGTCTACGACCGGGTGCTGGTGACGGTGCATCCGGCCGACTGCCTGATCCGCGACCACTTCGCGCAGCGGCTGCTGCAGATGCCGGCCGGCGGCAACGGCGCCAGCCGCATCCCGCCCAGCCCGGCCGACCTGATGCTGCGCATCGTCAACCACATGGTCGACAGCTACCTCGAGCTGCGCCGGCTGCTGACGCGCCACCTGGCCACCCTGCAGCAGGAGCTGTTCGGGCCGCGCAGCCGCAGCGTGGACTGGCAGACGCTGCTGGCCTCGCGCAACACGCTGCACATGCTCGAGGACATCTGCGAGGACCAGCGCAGCGCCGTCCAGGAATGGATCGACGCGCTCGACGAGTGGCCGCCCGAGGTGGACGAGCACGCCCGGCGCGAGCGCGAGCTGCTGCGGGTGCGCTCGCGCGACGTGCTCGAGCACATCGAGCGGGTGCTGGGGCATGTGCGCCGGCTGGAGTCCTCGATCGAGAGCGCGGTGCAGATGCACTTCTCGGCGGTCGGCCAGCGCACCAACGACATCATGCGCACCCTCACCGTGCTGACCGCGATCTTCCTGCCGCTCAATCTGGTGACCGGCATCTTCGGGATGAACTTCGACGGCCTGCCGCTGATCCACGCCGCCGACGGCTTCTGGGCGGCGCTGTCACTGATGGGTGCGCTCGGCGTGGGCCTGGCGGTCTTCTTCTGGCGCAAGCGCTACCTCGGCAGCCACCCCTGAGGCGATGCCGCCGACGGGCTCAGCCGCCGGTCTGCCGCAGCACCTCGCGCGCCAGACACAGATCCTCCCAGGCGCGCGACTTGTCGGCCGGCGTGCGCAGCAGGTAGGCGGGGTGGTAGGTCACCACCACCGGCACGCCGTGGTATTCGTGGACCCGCCCGCGCAGCCGACCGATCGGCTCGCCGGTCTGCAGGAGAGACTGCACCGCGAAGCGACCCATCGCCAGGATCAGCTTCGGCGCCACCAGCTCGACCTGGCGCTTCAGGTAGGGCTCGCACTGCGCGACCTCCTGCGGCTCGGGGTTGCGGTTCATCGGCGGGCGGCACTTCAGCACGTTGGCGATGTAGACCTGCTGCTCGGGCCCGGCCTCGGCACGGGTCAGGCCGACCGCGCGCAGCATGTTGTCGAGCAGCTGGCCGGCCTTGCCGACGAAGGGCTCGCCCTGACGGTCCTCCTGCTCGCCCGGCGCCTCGCCGACGATCATCCACTGCGCCTGCTCGTGACCGACGCCGAAGACGGTGTGGCGGCGGCTGCGGCACAGGCCGCAGGCCTCGCAGCCGGCGACCGCCTCGCGCAGCGCCGGCCAGTCCATCGCCGCCACGCCGGACGGACGCGCCGCCAGCGGCCGCGGGGCGGACGGCGGAGTGACCTCAGCAGCCGATGCCGCCACCGGACGGATCATGCGGACCGGCGCCGGAGCCGACCCGGGCATCGCCGCCGGCGCGGGCGCCTGCACCCCATCCGTCTGCGGCGGCAGCCACAGCGTCACGCCCATCTCGCGCAGCATCGCCTGCTGCCGCTCGCTCCAGCGCGCGCTCATCCGGCCGCTCCGGCCGCCAGCTCGCAGCACAGCACCAGCGCGTCCTCGCGCCGGCCGCCCGCGTCCGGGTAGTAGTCGCGCCGCACGCCGACCGAGGCATAGCCCAGCCGCTCGTAGAGCGCGCGCGCGCGGGTGTTGCTGGGCCGGACCTCCAGCCACAGGCATTCGGCGCCGTCGGCCAGGGCGTGCTCGCGCAGCGCCTGCATCAGCCGGCGCGCCAGGCCGCGGCCCTGGTGCTCGGGCGCGACCGTCACGTTGAGCAGATGCCACTCGCGAAAGCCCGACATCGCCACCAGATAGCCCAGCAGCTCGCCCTCCGGCGAGACCAGGCAGCGGGTGAGATAGCCGGCCGCGATCGAGTCGACGAAGTTGCCGCGGCTCCACGGGAAGGGATACGCGCGCACCTCGATCGCCATCACCGCGTCGAGCAGCTGCACGCCCATCGGCAGCAGCACCGGATCGCCCGCCATGGCGGCGCTCATGCGGCCGCCCTCCGCGCCGCGGCCTCGCGCTCGGCCGTGGTCTGGGCCACCTTGTCGCGCACGTACATCGGCAGCGCCACGGCCGGATCCAGCCGCTCGCCGCCCGCCCAGGCCGCGCGGGCCAGCTCGGCCAGCGCCTCGCCCTCGGGCAGCGCGGCGGGGTCCGTCGCCAGACCGAGCGACACCGCCAGCGGCTGCAGCACCTCGGCATGCACCGTCAGCGCATTGCCCGCCAGCGCGGCCGGACGGGCGGCGATCGCCTCGGCCAGGGCGGCGGGCGACCAGAGCTTCACCGCGTCCTCGCACTGCCAGCCTGCACCGGGCCGGGTCGTCCAGCGCGCGGCATAGATCTCGCCCATGCGCGCATCGAGCACGCTCCAGACCGCCGCCGTCTGCCCCAGCCCGAGCCGGCGCCGGGCCGAGGCGGCCAGCGCCGCCAGCGTGTCGAGCCCGAGCAGCGGCCGGCCGATGCCCACCGCCAGCCCCTGCGCGATCGCGCAGGCGGTGCGCAGCCCGGTGAAGGCGCCCGGCCCCCGGCCGTAGCCGATCGCGTCCAGGTCGCGCAGGGCCAGGCCCCCTTCGGCCAGCAGGTCGGCCACCTGAGGCAGCAGCGTCGCCGAGGCCTGCGCGCCCCCGGGCAGCGCGCGCACGAGCACACGCTCTCCCGCGACCAGCGCAAGGTGGACGGTATCGGTGGCGGTATCGATCGCGAGCAGGCGGGGTGAGGACATGCGAGGCGCTGAAGGCAGGAACGGGCGGCTCGCCAGTGTAGCGGCGCCCCTGTCACCCCCCTCGATCCGCAATACAAACGGGGGATCCGGGCGTGATCTGTCATCCGAGCCGCGGGTTGATCCGTATCATCAGGGCTTCCCCTGATTGCCCATGATGTCGCCCCCGGTCCTGTCCAGAACCTGGCGCCAGCGCCTTGCGCTGGTGCTGCCGCTGCTCGCGCTGCCGGGCTCGGGACAGACCCAGACGGCCGAGGCCCTGCCCGCCGGCCTGCGCATCGCCCTGGCCCGCGCCGAGATCGAGCCCGCCGCCCTGTCCGCCTGGGTGGCGCCGGCCGACGGCGGCGAGCCCCGGCTGGCCCTGCGCCCCGCCGACCCGGTGTCGCCCGCCTCGGTGATGAAGCTGGTGACCACGATGGCCGCGCTGGAGCGGCTCGGCCCGGTGTTCCAGTGGCGCACCCAGGTGCTGCGCGCCGGCGCCGACCTGATCGTGCGCGGCAGCGGCGACCCCCGCCTCACGCCCGAGCGGCTGCAGATGCTGCTGAGACAGGCGGTGGAGTCCGGTGCTCGCCGCATCGAGGGCGATCTGCTGCTCGACCGCAGCGCCTATGCGCTGCCGCCCCAGGATCCCGGCGCCTTCGACGGGCAGCCGCTGCGGCCCTACAACGTCGGCGCCGATGCCTTGATGATCGCCAACCGCAGCGTCGTGCTGACCCTGCGCCCCGATCCGGCCACCGGCCAGGCCCGCCTGGCCGCCGATCCGCCCTTGGCCGGAGTGCGGTGGCCGCAGACCCTGCCGCTGGCGCCCGGCGACTGCCAGGACTGGCGCACGCAGCTCGCGCCGGACTTCGCCGATCTGGCCGCCCCCCGCTTCCAGGGCCGCTACCCGGCGGCCTGCGGCGAGCGCAGCTGGCCGATCGCCTTTCCGGATCCGGCCCCCGCAGGCTTCGCCGCACGCGCCATCGAGGCCCAGTGGCGGGCACTGGGCGGACAGATCGACGGCCAGGTGCGCGAAGGCCGGACGCCGGCAGGCGCCACGCTGCTGACCGAGTGGGCCTCGCCCGTCCTGCCCGAGGTGCTGCGCGACATGAACAAGCACAGCAACAACATGATCGCGCAGCAGGTGCTGCTGGCGCTGTCGCCACAGCAGCCCGCACGCCCGGCCACCTTCGAGGCGGCGCGCGCCGAGGTCCGGACGCTGGTGCAGGCCCAGGGCTGCCGGGACGGCGAGCTGGTGATCGACAACGGCTCGGGCCTGTCGCGCCAGGAGCGGCTCACGCCCCGCTGCCTGGGCCGGCTGCTGCAATGGGCCTGGCGCCAGCCCTGGATGCCCGAGCTGCTCTCGTCCCTGCCGGTGGCGGGTATCGAGACCACCGCCCGGCGCGCGGTCGCGGCCAGCGGCCGGGCCCACCTGAAGACCGGCTCGCTCGAGGGCGTGGCCGCTCTGGCCGGCTATGTCCACGGCCCGGGCGGCCATCGCCATGTGCTGGTGGCGATCCTGAATCACCCGAAAGCCGGCAGCGCCCAGGCGCGCGCCGTGCTCGACGAGGTCGTGCGCTGGGCCGCGAACGACCTCGACCCGACCTCCTCCGCCCTCACTTCCGCCCCGAAGGATCCCTCGTGAACATCGACCTCCCGCTGCCCTGGAACGAGCTGCTCGGTCTTGTCGCCGCACTGCTGACGACGCTGTCTTTCCTGCCGCAGGCGCTGCTGACGCTGCGCACCCGCGACGTCAGCGGCATCTCGCTGACCATGTACAGCGCCTTCACGCTGGGCGTGGGCCTCTGGCTGGTCTACGGGCTGACGCTGGGCGCCTGGCCGGTCATCATCGCCAATGCGCTGACGCTGGCGCTGGCCGCCTCGATCCTGGGCATGAAGCTCTGGTTCGGGCGCCGGCCGGCCCGCATCGCGGCCGCCGGCTGAGGCTCGTCAGAACGGGTTGTTCTGCGCGCGGCTGAGCGCGGCGCTGCCCACCCGGGCCTGCCAGTTCGGGCCCGGCACCTGCAGGTCGGCCCACAGGTAGGTCGTGCCGCTGCCGGCCGCGCCCGACACCAGCGTGCTCACCGTGCACGAGGTCAGCGGCGTGACGGTGCAGGCCGGATCGGTGTTGTTGGTCAGCGAATAGGTCGACAGCGTGGTCGTCGTGGCCATGCTGACCAGCAGCTCGTCGCCGGTGATCAGCGCGGCGTACTGGCCATTGTTCGTGACCACCACGCGCATCGCCTCGATGAAGGAGGTGGTCAGCTCGCGCAGCATCGTGCGGCGGTCTTCCGAGCCCGAGGAGGCCACCTCGGAGGCCGCGAACGGCGAGTAGCCCAGGTTGGGCGGCGTGGCGTACAGCACGCGCCCGCCATTGCCCGAGGCGGTGATGGTGTTGACCAGCGCGCCCAGCGTCGCCCCCCGCGCGGCCACCTGCGCCTTGGCCTGGTCGCGCGACAGCGTGCCGGCCACCCAGCTGCTGTAGGCCTCGAGGATGTCGTTCTGACCGACCATCAGCGTGACCAGCGTGGTGCGCGCGAAACCGGTCGAGGCCTGGTAGGCCGCCACCGCGGAGACGACGTCGGCCACCTTGGCGCCGGCCTTGGCCTTCATCTCGGCCGAGGTGGTCAGCACGCCGGAGGTGTTGCACTCGGGGAAGACCAGCCCGTAGCCGGAGGCCACGACCTGCGGCCAGACCGGATAGGTCGCGCAGTCCAGAGCGGTCGAATTGACCTGCAGCGCGTTGACGCCGTACTTCGTGCCGTCGCTGTTGACCACGCTGAGCTCGTCGCCGAAGGCGACCAGCTTCGTCGGCACATAGTCCTCGACCCGTTCGGAGCCGCCGCAGGCGGCCAGCAGGACGGCCAGGGCCGTCGGGGCAAGGAGGGACTTCAGGATTCTCATGCAATCTCCAGCGAGAGGTTCAGGCGCTCAGGCCGCGGCGGCACGCTGCAGCCGGTCGCGCACGCCATCCCAGGCGGCATCGTCCGGCGGCGTCTCGACCCAGAGCAGCGGCGCGCCGC
>JAUPTP010000096.1 GCA_030918015.1 Pseudomonadota bacterium | reverse complement strand
GACGACGTCCTTCGAGCGATGTCGGGCGACGAGCGAGAAGCCCATTCGCTCGAACAGCGGCTCCAGCACGCCGGCCACCGGCGCGGCGAACTCGACGAACTCGAAGCCCATCAGGCCCATCGGGTTGGCCTCGGCGGAGGCGGGAACGGAAGTGGAAACGGACGCGGAGGCAGCGAGGATCGGGTCGGCCATGTCAGGCTCCTTCAGGCGACTCAGGGCGTGCGCGGTCGGCACGGCCGCCGATGCCAACAGGCTGGCCGCGTCGGTCACGACACGCGTCAAGGTGGGAGACGGGCAGGCGCGCGGCAGGCGGCGCGCCACCGGCGCGGGGCCGGTCAGTCGCCGAAGGGCGGCGAGCACGGCACGCCGCGCACGCTGCGGGCGAGGTGGTCGCCGATGACGAGCTGGAAGCAGCCGTCGAAACCGTGAAGGCGGAAAGGCATGCGCCCAATCTAGTGGATCCGGCAGGCACTGCCTAGAGGGTGGACCCGCGGACGGTGCCGCCGTTCTTCAGCCGCCGCCCATGCGCCGGCGGCGCTCGCGGCTGTTGGCCAGGTGGGTGCGCATGGCCGCGCGGGCCGCCTCCGGGTCGCCGGCGGCGATCGCGTCGCAGATGCTGTCGTGCTCGGCGTTGACCCGGCGCAGGTAGTGGCGGCGCTCCTGCTCCTGCTCGGGCGTGCTGTCGGCGTCCAGGCGCGAGCGCGGGATGATGGTGCGTCCGAGCGTGCCGATCAGCTCGGCGAAATGGTGGTTGCCGGTGGCCCGCGCGATGGCCAGATGGAACTGGAAGTCGGCCTCGACCGCGTCGCGCCCGGCCTCGACCGCGGCGGTCACCTCGACCAGGGCGGCGCGCATCGTCTGCAGGTCGGCCTCGCTGCGGCGCTGGGCGGCCAGCGCGGCCGCCTCGGTCTCCACGCCGATGCGCAGCTCCAGCATCGCGATGACATCGTTCAGCGTCGCCACCTGCTCCGGGCCGATGCGAAAGCCCGTGGGCTCGCCCAGCCCGAGCACGAAGGTGCCGATGCCGTGGCGGGTCTCGACCAGGCCCGAGGCCTGCAGCCGCGAGATCGCCTCGCGCACCACGGTGCGGCTGACGTCGAACTCGGCCATGATCGCCGCCTCGGTGGGCAGCTTGGTGCCGGTGGCGAGCCGGCCGTCGCGGATGCGGTCGCCGATCGACTCGACCAGTTCGAGGGCCAGCGAGCGGGGACGGCGGCGAACGGGGGGGGTCGTCAGGGTCATGGCAGGGGAACTCGTCGTCATCAGGGGGGCTGTCCGGCAGGATCCGGATTCCTCGAACCCGTCAGGGTCATCGTACAACAACGTCGCGCGCGGCCGTCGATCCCCGCACCACCACGCGCGCGGCGATCACCTCGTGGCCGGGCGCGGCCGCCCGCTCGCCGCGCACCTGCGCGATCAGCTGGCGCATCGCCACCTCGCCGGTGGTCTCGCTGCCGGTGTCGACCGTGGTGAGGCCGGGCCGGGTGTAGCTGCCGTAGACGATGTTGTCGAAGCCGGCGATCGAGACATCGCGCGGCACCGACAGGCCCAGCGCCTGCGCCTGGGTCAGCAGGCCCAGCGCGAGCAGGTCGTTGTAGGCGACCACCGCATCGGGCGCGGCCTCGCGCAGCAGCACCTCGGAGGCGATGCGCTCGCCCTCGTCGGCGGTGGCGGCGCGCACGTCATGGCGGGCCAGGCAGGCCGCGCTGCCCTCGAAGGCCTCGCACAGGCCCTGCCAGCGGTCATCGCTCCAGCGCGCGCCGGCGAAGCCGACATAGCGCACGCGCCGGTGGCCGAGGTCGCGCAGATGGCGTCCGAGCATGGCCGCGGCGCCGCGGTTGTCGATGCCGACGCTGCAGCATGCCGCCGCCGAGGGCGGGCCGCCGTAGTAGACCACCGGCAGCTCGCTGGCCACCAGCCAGGCCAGCGCCTCGTCGGAGAGCCGCGCGCTGACGATCAGGCCGTCGACCCGCCGGCTCAGCGCCTGCAGCGTCGGCAGCTCCGGCGCCAGGCCCTCGGCGATGTCGGCGAACAGCAGGTTCAGGCCCGCCTCGGCCGCCGGGCGCGAGGCGCCGCGGATCAGGCTGGTGAAGTGCGGGTTGCGCACATCCAGCACGACGATGCCGACATTGCCGGTGCGGCCGGTGATCATGCCGCGTGCCATCGGGTTGGAGCTGTAGCCCAGATCGCGCACCGCCTGCGCGACGCGCTCCTCGACCTCGCGGGTGAAGCGCTGGCCGCCGTTGATGAACTTGGACACCGTGGCGGTCGAGACGCCAGCGGCCTGCGCGACGTCGCGGATCGTCGCGGCCTTGCGGCGGGCCGGGGCGGAGGACGGGCCGGAGTGAGGGTCGGAGGGGATGCTCATGGTCAGGGATCATCTTACCTGACGAGATAAACGTTTACTTTTCCGTCGAGCGGCCTGTTCTTGCTGGTGAATACCCTGAATTCGCCGATCTTGACCTCATGGAAGTTAAACGTTTAATCTCTGGTACGACATCTGACCATTCCAGCATTCCACCGTTCCTGAGGAGACAAGACCATGTTCAAGCTGCAATCCCTGCTCGCCGCCCTCGTGCTGGGCGGCGCCGTCACGCTGGCGCAGGCGGTCGAGTTCCGCTCGGCCGACATCCACAACGCGGACGACTACCCCACCGTCGTCGCGGTCAAGGCCATGGGCAGGAGCCTGGAGGCCCGCAGCGGCGGCAAGTTCCGCATCAAGGTCTTCAACAAGGGCGCGCTGGGCAGCGAGAAGGAGACGATCGACCAGCTCAAGATCGGTGCGCTGGAGATGGCGCGGGTCAACGTCAGTCCGATGAACAACGTCTGTCCGCTGACCCAGGTGCCCACCATGCCCTTCCTGTTCCATTCGGTGGCGCACATGCGCAAGGTGCTCGACGGCCCGGTGGGCGAGGAGATCCTCAAGAGCTGCGAGGCGCAGGGCTTCGTCGGCCTGGCCTTCTACGACTCGGGCGCGCGCTCGGTCTATGCCAAGAAGCCGATCAAGACCGTGGCCGACGCCAAGGGCCTGAAGATTCGCGTGCAGCAGAGCGACCTGTGGGTGGCCCTGGTCGGCGCCATGGGCGCCAACGCCACGCCGATGCCCTTCGGCGAGGTCTACACCGGCCTGAAGACCGGTCTGATCGACGCGGCGGAGAACAACATCCCGTCCTTCGACACGGCCAGGCACGCCGAGGCGGTGAAGTTCTTCTCCAGGACCGAGCACTCGATGGCGCCGGAGATGCTGCTGATGTCCAAGGTCCACTGGGACAGGCTGTCCAAGGCCGAGCAGGACATGGTGCGCGCCGCCGCCCGCGAGAGCGTGGCCGTGCAGCGCCAGAAGTGGGACGAGCAGGAGGCCAAGTCGCTGGCCACCGTGAAGGCCCAGGGCGTGCAGGTGATCGAGGTGGACAAGGCCTCGTTCCAGGCCGTGATGGCCCCGGTCTACGAGAAGTTCATGACCACGGCCGACATGAAGCGCCTGGTCAAGGCCGTTCAGGACACCCAGTGAGCCGGGAGAGGCGATGTACACGAAGCTCTGTGCCGGACTCTCCAGGCTGAGCCTGGGTCTGGCGATCGCCTGCCTGCTGGCGGTGATCCTGTGCGTGCAGTGGCAGGTCTTCGGCCGCTACCTGCTCAACGACACCCCCACCTGGGCGGAGAACCTGGCGCTGCTGCTGGTGCTCTTCGTCACCGCGTTCGGCCTGGCGGTGGGCGTGCGCGACGCCGGCCACATCGGCCTGGAGTCGATGGTGGCGCTGCTGCCCACCGTCTGGCAGCACCGCATCGAGATGCTCATCCACGCGCTGGTGGCCGTCTTCGGGGTGCTGATGACCACCTCCGGCTGGCAGTGGGCGGTGGCCAAGTGGGGCGAGAAGAAGCCGATGCTGCCGGTGCCCGACGGCATCGACTATGTGCCGCTGGTGATCGCCGGCGTGCTGATCGTGCTGTTCTCGATCGAGCACCTGATCGCGCTGTGGCGCGGCACCGACGTCGTGCCGGCCTGGGAGTGAAGCGATGGAACTGATGGTCATGGGCGCGAGCTTCGCGCTGCTGCTGCTGCTGGGCGTGCCGGTGGCGTTCGCGATCGGCCTGTCGTCGGTCGCCACCATCCTGGCGGCGGGCCTGCCGGTGGCGGTGGTCTTCCAGAAGATGGTCGGCGGGATGCAGGTCTTCTCCTTCCTCGCCATACCCTTCTTCGTCTTCGCGGGCGAGCTGATGCTCTACGGCGGCATCGCCGAGCGCATCGTGCGCTTCGCCAACAGCCTGGTCGGCCATGTGCGCGGCGGCCTGGGCATGAGCAACGTGCTGGGCTGCACGCTGTTCGGTGGCGTGGTGGGCTCGCCGGTGGCCGACGTCTCGGCCATGGGCAGCGTGATGATCCCGCTGATGAAGAAGGAGGGCTACGACGCCGACTACGCGGTCAACGTCACCACCCACGCCTCGCTGGTCGGGGCGCTCATGCCCACCTCGCACAACCTGATCCTGTTCACGCTGGCCACCTCCGGGATCGCCTCGGTCAGCGTGCTGGGCCTGATCCTGGCGGGCGTGATCCCGGCGCTGCTGCTCACGCTGTGCAACCTGGCCGCGGCCTGGTGGGTGGCGCGCCAGCGCGGCTATGCCACGGCCGGCGCCTTCCCCGGCTGGCGTGCGGTGCTGACCGCCTTCGTGGCGTCGCTGCCGGGGCTGCTGGTGGTGCTGATCATCCTGGGCGGCATCCTGTCGGGCGCGTTCACCGCCACCGAGTCGGCCGCGGTGGCGGTGGGCTGGGCGCTGCTGGTGACGCTGCTGGCCTACCGCTCGCTGGACCTGGCGCACTTCCTGAAGGCCTGCGCCAAGGCCTGCAAGACCACCGGCGTGGTGCTGCTGCTGATCGGCATCTCCTCGGCCTTCGGCTACTTCCTGGCGCTCTACGAGGTGCCGCAGAAGACCGGCGAGCTGATGCAGTCGATCTCCACCGAGCCGTGGGTGATCTTCCTGATGATCAACCTGCTGCTCTTCGTGCTGGGCACCTTCCTGGACATGGCGCCCACCATCCTGATCTGCACGCCCATCTTCCTGCCCATCGCCCAGCAGTTCGGCATGGACCCGCTGCAGTTCGGCATCGTCATGCTGATCAACTGCGCGCTGGGCCTGAACACGCCGCCGGTGGGCTCGGTGCAGTTCGTCGGCTGCGCCATCGGCGGCATCTCGGTGGGGCAGGTGATGCGCACCATCGCCCCGTTCTACACCGCGCTGGGCCTGAGCCTGGTGCTGGTCACCTACGTCCCCGCCTTCTCGCTGTGGCTGCCCGGCCTGCTGCGCTGAGCGCCCCTCCACAGGACCCATCCATGAACGATTCCACTCCTCTGCGCTTCGGCCGCCTGCTGCTCACCGGCGCGGCCGGCCACCTGGGCCGCGAGATGCGCCCGCGTCTGAAGGCCTTCTGCGACACCCTGCGGGTGAGCGACGTCGCCGCATCGCTCGCCCCCGCCGGTCCGGGCGAGGAGCGGGTCGTCTGCGACCTGGCCGACCGCGCCGCCGTGCTGTCCCTGCTCGAGGGCGTGGACGCCGTGGTGCACCTGGGCGGCGTGTCCACCGAGCAGACCTGGGAGGCGATCCGCGGCGCCAACATCGACGGCGCGGTCCACCTCTACGAGGCCGCGCGCCGCACCGGCGTGCGCCGCATCGTCTTCGCCAGCTCCAACCATGTCACCGGCTTCTACCGGCAGGACGAGGTGGTCAGCCCGCGCGATCCGGTGCGCCCGGACGGCTTCTACGGCCTGTCCAAGGCCTTCGGCGAGAACCTGGCGCAGCTCTACTTCGACCGCTTCGGGCTCGAGACGGTCAGCGTGCGCATCGGCTCGGCCTTCGCCGCGCCGAAGGACCGGCGCATGCTCGCCACCTGGATGAGCTTCGACGACACCGAGCGGCTGTTCATGGCCGCGCTCACCGCGCCGGTGGTCGGCCACAGCGTGATCTACGGCCTGAGCGACAACCGCACCGCCTGGTGGGACAACACCCCGGCGCGCCACCTCGGCTACCGGCCGCAGGATTCGTCCGACGCCTTCCGCGCCGAGGTCGAGGCGCGCCAGCCGGTGCTCGACCGCGAGGATCCGGCCGTTCTCCACCAGGGCGGCGCCTTCGTGCGCACCGGCCCCTTCTTCGAGGAGGCCTGAGATGCCGCTCCCCGAGCCGATCGACCGCCTCGGCCCCCTGGCGCTGCGCTGCCCCGACCCGGCGGTCGAGGTGCTGCATCCCGACTTCCTGAGGCTGCGCCTGTTCAGCGCCTCGGTCGAGCGGCTGGCCGGCGGCCTGCGCTGGGCCGAGGGGCCGGTGTGGTTCGGCGACGGCCGCTTCCTGCTGCTCTCCGACATCCCGAACGACCGCATCCTGCGCTGGGACGACTGCTCGGGCCAGATGAGCGTGTTCCGCCAGCCCTCGAACCACGCCAACGGCCATGCCCGCGACGCGCAGGGGCGGCTGTTGAGCTGCGAGCACCTGACGCGCCGCGTCACCCGCACCGAGCATGACGGTCGCATCACCGTGCTGGCCGATCGCTTCGACGGCGCGCGGCTGAACTCGCCCAACGACATCACCTGCTGCCGGCGCGACGGCGCGGTCTGGTTCACCGACCCGGACTTCGGCATCGGCGGCCACTGGGAGGGCGAGCCGGCCGCGCCCGAGCGCCCGCACGGCGTCTACCGGATCGATGCGGCGACCGGGCGCATCGACTGCGTGATCGACGACCTGGCCGGCCCCAACGGCCTGGCCTTCTCGCCGGACGAGTCGGTGCTCTACGTGATCGAGAGCCGCGCCGCGCCGCACCGCCGCCTCTGGGCCTGGGACCACGCGGCCGACGGCCAGCTGTCGAACCGCCGCCTGATCGTCGACGCCGACGGCCCCGGCGCGCTCGACGGCATGGCGGTCGACGTGGCCGGCAATCTCTGGTGCGGCTTCGGGACCAGCGGCGCGCCGGGCACCGATGCGGCCGCCCTGGACGGCGTGCGCGTCTACAACCCGACAGGTCGCCCGATCGGTCACATCCACCTGCCCGAGCGCTGCGCCAACCTCTGCTTCGGCGGCGCCAAGGGCAACCGGCTGTTCATGGCCGCGAGCCATTCGCTCTACGCGCTGCATGTCAACACCACGGGCGCCGTGCGCTGATCCGGCCGCCGCGGTCAGATTCGGCGAGAATCTCGCCGCTGCAAACCCGAGAGCTTCACGATGCCCGCCTACCGTTCCAAGACCTCCACCGCCGGCCGCAACATGGCGGGCGCCCGTTCCCTGTGGCGCGCCACCGGCATGAAGGATGACGACTTCTCGAAGCCGATCATCGCCATCGCCAACAGCTTCACCCAGTTCGTGCCGGGCCATGTCCACCTGAAGGACCTGGGCCAGCTGGTCGCGCGCGAGATCGAGGCCGCCGGCGGCGTCGCCAAGGAATTCAACACCATCGCGGTCGACGACGGCATCGCGATGGGCCACGACGGCATGCTGTACTCGCTGCCGAGCCGCGACATCATCGC
>JAUPTP010000095.1 GCA_030918015.1 Pseudomonadota bacterium | reverse complement strand
CGCGCCGCATCCAGGTCGCCCAGGCTGGCGCGCACCAGCCGTGCCCAGGCCCAGGCCAGCAGCGTGTGGCCGAGCGCGTGCAGATAGTCGTCGGCCACCAGGAAGGGCAGATCCGGGCGCGATGCGCGCTCGCGCTGCAGCGTCGCGGTGGCACGCTCCAGGGTCGCGGCCTCGTCGCGCAGCAGCGCGGCCCAGCGCGCCAGGCCGGCCGGATCGCCGTCCGCGGCCGTCCCGGCCTGCGCGTCGAGCGTGCCGGCCTCGTCGCGCAGCACCTCGAGCAGCAGCGCCAGCCGCCCCGGCCGGTCGAGCACCTTGCGCATCAGCAGGTCGATGGCCTGGATCTCGTTGGTGCCCTCGTAGATCAGCGCGACGCGGCTGTCGCGCACATGCTGCTCGATGCCCCAGTCGTGCACATAGCCGTGGCCGCCGAGCACGCCCAGCGCCTCGTTGGCGCCGTGGTGGCCCAGGTGGGTCAGGAAAGCCTTGACCACCGGCGTGAGCAGGGCGACCAGATCGTGGCGCTGCGCGCGCACCGCGGCGTCCGGGTGGTGCTCGGCCTCGTCGAGCAGCAGCGCGGTCCAGTAGGCGATCACCCGCGCGCCTTCGGTGCGGGCCTGCAGGTCGAGCAGGATGCGGCGCATCGCCGGATGCCAGGCGATCGGGTCGGGGCCGCGGGCGGCGGCGTCGCTGCCGGCCGGGCGGCTCGGCGCGCGCAGCTGCAGCCGCTCCTGCGCGTAGGCCGAGGCGATGCGGGTGGCGGCCTCCAGGTGCCCCAGGCCCTGCATGCCGACATGCAGCCGCGCCGAGTTCATCATCAGGAACATCGCCGCCAGGCCGGCGTTGGGCTCGCCCAGGATCCAGCCCTCGGCCTGCTCGAAGCGCATCTGCGCGGTGGCGCTGCCCTTGAGGCCCATCTTCTTCTCGATCCCGTCGCACCAGGCGCCGTTGCGCCGGCCGTCGGGCAGGATCTTCGGGACCAGCACCAGCGTCAGGCCCTTGGTGCCGTCCGGTGCGCCGGGCAGGCGCGCCAGCACCAGGTGGACGATGTTGTCCGTCATGTCCTGGTCGCCGCCGGAGATGAAGATCTTCTGGCCGGTGACCGTGACCGCCGCGCCGTTGGCGACCGGTGCGGCCGCATCCACCGGCTCGCAGCGGGTGCGGCTCAGGCCGAGGTCGCTGCCGGCCTGCGGCTCGGTCAGGTTCATCGTCGCCAGCCATTCGCCGCTGACGACCCGGGGCAGGTAGCGCTCGCGCAGCGCCGGCACCGCATGGTGGCCGATCGCCTCGCAGGCGCCGTGCAGCAGGCCGGGGTACATCGTCCAGGCGTGGTTGGCGCCCACCAGCATCTCGAAGAGCGCGGCGTTGAGCAGCTGCGGCAGGCCCTGGCCGCCGTCCTCGGGCGCGCAGGGCAGGGCGGGCCAGCCGCCCTCGACGAAGGCCCGCCAGGCGGCGGGGAATCCGTCGGGCGTCCTGACCGCGCCGCCGGGCTGCCAGGTGCAGCCCTGCAGGTCGGCCGGGCCGTTCAGCGGCGCGATCACCTCCTGCGCGAAGCGGCCGGCCTGCTCCAGCACCTCGCGGGCCAGATCGGCGTCGACCTCGGCGAAGTCGGGCATCGCGCGCCAGGAGGCCGGCGCGTCGAGCACCTGCTCGATGACGAAGCGCATGCGCTCCAGCGGGGGGGTGTAGCTCATGTCCGGGCTCCGGGGCGCATCACTTCTTGGCGCCCAGATAGGTCTCGATGACGCGCGGGTCGACCGCCAGCTCGCGCGCCGGGCCCTCCAGCGCGATCGCGCCGGTCTCCAGCACATAGCCGTAGTCGGCGACTTCCAGCGCGGCGCGCGCGTTCTGCTCGATCAGCAGGATGGACACGCCCGTCTCGCGCAGCCGCTCGACGATGCGGAAGATCTCGCGCACGATCAGCGGCGCCAGGCCCAGGCTGGGCTCGTCGAGCATCAGCACCTTGGGCTGGCTCATCAGCGCGCGGCCGACCGCCAGCATCTGGCGCTCGCCGCCCGACATCGTGCCGGCCTGCTGGTCGCGGCGCTCCTTCAGGCGCGGGAAGAGGTCGTAGACGCGCTCGAGCTGCTCCAGCCACTGGCCGTTGCCGCGGCGCTTCTGGCGCCAGCCGCCCAGCACCAGGTTGTCCTCGACCGTCATCGTCGAGAACAGCTCGCGCTTCTCGGGCACCAGCGCCAGGCCGGCCATCACCCGCTCCTCGAGCGGCATGTCGATGATGTCGCGGCCGTCGAAGGTGATCGCGCCCCGCGCGGGCAGCACGCCCATCAGCGCGTTGAGCGTCGTCGACTTGCCGGCGCCGTTGGGGCCGATCACCGTCACCACGCTGCCCTGGGGCAGCTTCAGGTCCAGGCCCGAGAGCACCTCGGCCTTGCCGTAGCCGGCGCGCAGGCCGCGCACTTGCAGCAGATCCATCGTTCTTGTCTCCGGTTGCGCTCGGGTGCTTCAGTGCTCGGTGCCGAGGTAGGCGGCGCGCACCACCGGGCTGGCCTGCACCACCGCCGGCGTGCCCTCGATCAGCTTGGTGCCGAACTCCATCACCACGATGCGGTCGGTCAGGTTCATCACGAAGTCCATGTCGTGCTCGACCAGCAGCAGGCTCATGCCCTCGCTTTTCAGCTGGCGCAGCACCGCGGCCAGCGCCTGCTTCTCCTTGTGGCGCAGGCCGGCGGCGGGCTCGTCGAGCAGCAGCAGCGCCGGGTCGGTGCACAGCGCGCGGGCGATCTCCATCAGCCGCGCCGGGCCGAGCGCCAGGTTGCCGGCGAGCTCGTGCATCTGCTCCTTCATGCCGATGCGCTCGAGCTGGCGCTCGGCCTCGCGGAAGAGGCGGCGCTCCTCGTCGCGGTCCAGGCGCAGCATCGCCCGCGCCATGCCGGCCGAGCTGCGCAGGTAGCCGCCCAGCGCGACGTTCTCCAGCACCGTCATGTCGGGCAGCATCTTGACGTGCTGGAAGGTGCGGCTCATGCCGCGCCGCGCGATCTCGCGCGAGGCCAGCGCCGAGACATCCTCGCCGCGGAAGGTCACCTGCCCGGAGGTCTTCGACAGCACGCCCGAGACCAGGTTGAAGGTGGTCGACTTGCCCGCGCCGTTCGGGCCGATCAGGCCGATGATCTCGCCGGCATGGATCTGGAACGACACGTCGTTGACCGCCACCAGGCCGCCGAACTGCTTGCGCACCCGGTCGACGTCGAGCAGCAGCTCGCCCGGCGCCGGCTTGGCGCGCTCGGGCAGCGGCGCGGCGTCGGCCCAGTCGCGCACCCGGCGCTTCTCCGGCAGGAAGCGCGCGAACAGGCGCTCGATGTGCGGCCACAGGCCCTCGGAGGCGTACTTCAGCACCACCACCAGCACCAGGCCGAAGACGATGACCTCGTAGTTGCCGCTGGTGCCGATCAGCCGCGGCAGCCAGTCCTTGAGCTGGTCCTCGGTCAGCTTGACCAGCGCCGCGCCGGTGAAGGCACCCCAGACCTGGCCGACGCCGCCCAGCACCGCCATGAACAGGTACTCGATGCCCTTGGGCAGCGAGAAGGGCGAGGGGTTGACGGTGCGCTGGAAGTGCGCAAACAGCCAGCCCGAGACCGAGGCCAGCATCGCCGCCAGCACGAAGACCTGCACCTTGTAGCGGAAGGTGGAGATGCCCATCGCCTCGGCCATGGTCGTGCCGCCCTTGAGCGCGCGGATCGCGCGGCCGCTGCGCGAGTCCAGCAGGCGGATGACCGCCAGCGCCGCCAGCAGCGCGATCGTCCAGATCACGTAGAAGTAGCTGCGCCCGGAGCCGAGGTCGAGCCCGAACAGGCTCAGCGCCGGCACGCCCAGGATGCCGTCGTACTTGCCCAGCGACTCCATGTTCGACATGGTGTAGTAGAGCGACAGCGCCCAGGCGATGGTGGCCAGCGGCAGGTAGTGGCCCGACATGCGCAGCGTGACGGCGGCCAGCACCAGCGCCACGAGCACGGTGATGCCCAGGCCGATGAACAGCGTCAGCCACGGCGACAGGCCGACGTTCACCGCCAGGGCGGCTGCGGTGTAGGCGCCGATGCCGACGAAGGCGGCCTGGCCGAAGGAGGTCAGCCCCGCCACGCCCGTCAGCAGCACCAGGCCGAGCGAGACGATGGCGTTCAGGCCGATGTAGTCGAGCTGGGTGATCCAGAACTCGGGAACCGGCAGGACCGGCAGCAGCGCGAGCAGCGCGGCGAAGGCGATGAACCAGCGTGTACGGGCCGACACCACGTCAATCCTCCTCATGATGCGGGTCACGCAGCGAACGCCACAGCAGGACCGGCAGGATGGAGGTGAACACGATCACCTCCTTGAACGAGCTGGCCCAGAACGAGCCGAACGATTCGAGCAGGCCGACGAGCATCGCGCCCACCAGCGCCAGCGGGTAGCTCGACAGCCCGGCGAAGACCGCCGCGACGAAGCCCTTCAGGCCGATCAGGAAGCCCGAGTCGTAGAACACCGTGGTGGTCGGGCCGATCAGCAGGCCCGAGAGCGCGCCGATGAAGGCCGCCATCGTGAAGCTCAGCCGCCCGGCCTGCACCGTCGAGATGCCCATCAGCCGCGCGCCCAGGCGGTTGACCGCGGTCGCGCGCAGCGCCTTGCCGTAGAGCGAGCGCTCGAAGAACAGCCACAGCATCACGATCAGCGCCGCCGAGGCCAGGAAGATGATGACCGTCTGCCCCGAGAGCATCAGCGGCCCGGCGGCGAAGCGCTCGTCCCAGAAGCTCGGGTTGCGGAAGCCCTCGGCGCCGAAGAACAGCAGCCCCAGGCCGATCAGCGCGAAATGCACGCCCACCGAGACGATCAGCAGCACCAGCACGGTGGCGTCGGCCAGCGACTCGTAGGCGAGCCGGTAGGTCAGCCCGCCCAGCGGCGTGACGATGGCCAGCGTCAGCAGCGCCTGCGCCACCAGCGGCAGCTGCATCGGCGCGGCGACGACCGCCAGCGCCGACACCGCCACCGGCACCGCCAGCGTCAGGGCCGCCTCGCGCAGCAGCAGCGCGGTGGCGCGGCGCTGGCGCAGGCCCTGCACCAGGCCGCTCAGCGCCGCCAGCGCCGCCATGATCAGCAGCAGCCAGACGGTGCCCGGCACCCGGCCGGTCTGCAGGAGGGCCAGCGTGAGCGCCCCGAAGGCGACGAACTCGCCCTGCGGGATGAAGATCACCCGGGTGACGGCGAAGAGCAGCACCGTCGCGGTGGCCAGGAGCGCGTAGATCGCGCCATTGGTCACCCCGTCGAGCGCGAGGATGCTTGCGATCGAGAGGTCCATGGGGTCTTCACTCGACCTTCCAGTCGCCGTTGACGACCTTGAGGATCACGCCGGTCTCGGTGGTGAAGCCCCAGTGGTTGTCCTTGGTGTAGTTCAGCACGCCGTGCGAGACGACGGTGCGGCCCATCGTCTCGGTGGCCTCCTTCAGCGCGGCGCGGAATTCCGGCGTGCCGGGCTTGCCCTTCTTCAGCGCGACCGGGACGATCTTCTCCAGCACCACCATCGCGTCATAGGCGTGGCCGGCGAACTGGTTGCGCGAGTTCGGGCCGTAGGCCTTCTCGTACTTCTGCACGAAGTCGATCGCGGCCTTCTTCGACGGGTGGCTGTCGGGCAGCTGCTCGCCGATCACCGCCGGGCCGGAGACGACGAAGGCGCCCTCGACATCCTTGCCGCCGATGCGCATCAGGTCGCGGGTGGCTGCGGCGTGGGTCTGGTAGATGCGGCCCTTGTAGCCGCGCTCGACGACGGCCTTGTGCGGCATGGCCGCGCCCGAGCCCGAGGCCACGATCAGCATCGCGTCGGGGTTGGCCGACACCAGCTTGAGCGCCTGCGCCGTCACGCTGGTGTCGGAGCGGGCGAAGCGCTCGGTGGCCACCACCTTGATCTCGGGCGCGATCTTCGCGGCCTCGGCCTGGAAGTCCTTCAGCCAGCTCTCGCCGTAGGCGTCGGTGTAGCCCAGGAAGCCGACCGACTTCACGCCGAGCTTCTTCATGTGCATCAGCAGCGCATGCGACATCACCGCGTTGGACTGCGGCAGCCGGAAGGCCCAGGCGTCCTTGCCCGCCTGCACCACCGCCGGCGAGAACATGAAGTGCGGCGTGCTGGCGGCCGAGACGGTGTCGGCCATCGCGATGGCCACCGGCGTGGCCGACGAGCCCATGACGATGTCGGCCTTGTCCTGGGTGACGAAGCGCTGCGCGTTCTGCACGCCCTTGGTCGGGTCGGTGGCGTCATCGAGCACGATGACGTTGAGCTTCTCGCCGGCGATGCTGGCCGGCCACAGCTTGATGGCATTGCCCATCGGGATGCCCAGGCCGCTGGCCGGGCCGGTCAGCGGCAGCGACACGCCGATGGTGATGTCGGCCATCGCCGCGCCCGACACGGCGCACAGCGCGGCGCCGGCGGCCAGGGTCTTCAGGAAGGTCTTGCTGCTTGCGTTCTTGTGCGTCGTCATGTCGTCCTCCGGGGTCCGATGAGGTGGGTGGCACTGTGCCGTTGTGCGAAATCCGGGACCATGCGGATATTCCCGACCGGTCGGTCGGCCTATCCGTCTTCTCGTCTTCTCGTCTTCTGCCGATCGACCGGGTGGCTCAGCGCGGCGCCAGCCGCAGCGCGCCGTCGAGGCGGATCACCTCGCCGTTGAGGTGGCCGTTGGCGACGATGTGGGCCGCCAGCATCGCGAACTCGTCGGGCTCGCCCAGCCGCTTCGGGAAGGGAATCGCCGCGGCCAGCGACTCCTGCACCGTCTCGGGCAGCTCCTTCATCAGCGGCGTGGCGAACAGCCCCGGCGCGATCGTGCAGACCCGGATGCCCCACTGCGCCAGGTCGCGCGCCAGCGGCAGCGTCATGCCGACCAGGCCGCCCTTGCTGGCCGCATAGGCCTCCTGGCCGACCTGGCCGTCGAAGGCCGCCACCGAGGCGGTGCAGACGATGACGCCGCGCTCGCCGGCGGTGCCCTCCAGCGGCTCGAGCCGGGCGGTGCGTGCGGCCGCCAGCCGGATCATGTTGTAGGTGCCCAGCAGGTTGACGCGCACCACCCGCTCGAAGTCCTCCAGCGGCGCGGGCGAGCCGTCGCGCTGGATCACCCGCTTGGCGGTGCCGATGCCGGCGATGTTCATCAGGATGCGCGCGGGCCCCAGCGCGGCCTCGGCGGCGTCGAGCGCAGCCGAGACGCTGGCGCTGTCGGTGATGTCGCAGCGCAGCGCCAGGCCGCCGATCTCGGCGGCGACCGCCTCGGCGCCGGCGGCGTTGACATCGAGCACCGCGACCTTCGCGCCCTGGCGGGCCAGCTCGCGGGCGACCGCGGCGCCGAGGCCGGAGCCGCCGCCGGTGACCAGGGCGGTGTGTCCTTGAATCTGCATGGAAGGGGTCTTTCGTGGAGAGGTCGGGCGGGCGGCGGTCAGCCGCGGCGCGGCAGGATCAGGAAGGGGTCGCTCTCTCGGCCCTCGTACATCGCCTCGACCAGCGCGGCGCGGTGCTGCAGCACCGCACGCTGGTTGATCGAGCCCTTGTCGGTGACCTAGCCCCGGTCGATCGAGGGCGGCTCGGCCAGCA
>JAUPTP010000094.1 GCA_030918015.1 Pseudomonadota bacterium | reverse complement strand
AAGTTTCCATGACGCTTGAGGCCATGCCTGAAGTCAAGGGCCAACGCGGAGTGGTAGTTCAGTTGGTTAGAATACCGGCCTGTCACGCCGGGGGTCGCGGGTTCGAGTCCCGTCCACTCCGCCAAAGATTCAAGAGCCTGCTCACCGTGTGAGCAGGCTTTTTCTTTTTCCGGGCGCAGCGGCCTGCCTACAATCGAATTCTTCATTCATTGCTGGCTGCGAGCCTTCTCTTCTTCATGCAAGTCACCGCTTCCGCCTTCAAGGCCTATGACATCCGCGGCATCGTCGGCCAGGCGCTGGACGAGCAGTTTGCCGAGCATCTGGGGCGTGCCTTCGGGAGCGAGGCGCTCGCGCTGGGCGAGACAGCGGTCGCGGTCGGCCGTGATGGCCGGTTGTCGGGGCCGTCGCTGAGCGCGGCGCTGATGCGCGGCCTGGCGGCGACCGGCCTGGACGTGATCGACCTGGGCGCGGTCACCACGCCGATGCTGTACTACGTCGCCGCCACCCGCGGCGAGATCGGCTGCCGCAGCGGCATCCAGGTCACCGGCAGCCACAATCCGAAGGACTACAACGGCTTCAAGATGGTGCTCGGCGGCGTGGCGATCCATGGCGAGTCGATCCAGCGCCTGCGCCAGCGCATGGAGGCCGAGAACTGCACGCTGGCCGCGCAGCCGGGCACGATCGCGGCGCTGGACATCCTGCCCGAATACACCGCCCGCATCCTGGGCGACTGCAGCATCAGCCGGCCGCTGAAGATCGTCGTCGATTCGGGCAACGGCATTCCGGGTGCCTCGGCGCCGGGCATCCTGAAGGCGATGGGCTGCGAGGTCATCGACCTGTACAGCCGCGTCGACGGCGACTTTCCCAACCACCATCCCGATCCGTCCAAGCCGGAGAACCTGGCCGACCTGATCAAGGTGGTGCGCGCGACCGAGGCCGACCTGGGCCTGGCCTTCGACGGCGACGGCGACCGCCTGGGCCTGATCACCGCCGACGGCCAGAACATCTTCCCGGACCGGCAGATCATGCTCTACGCGCAGGACATTCTGTCGCGTCATCCCGGGGCGACGGTCATCTATGACGTGAAGTGCTCGCAGCGCCTGCCGCAGGCGATCCGCGAGGCCGGCGGCGTGCCGCTGATGTGGAAGACCGGCCACTCGCTGGTCAAGGCCAAGCTGAAGGAGACGGGCGCGCCGATCGCCGGCGAGATGAGCGGCCACATCTTCTTCGGCGAGCGCTGGTACGGCTTCGACGACGCGATGTACACCGCCGCGCGCCTGCTGGAGATCCTGTCGCGCCATGCGGACCCGAGCGCGGTGCTCAACGCGCTGCCGACCAGCTACTCCACGCCGGAGCTCAACGTGCCGGTGCCGGCGGGCAACCCGCATGAGGTGGTGGCGCAACTGGTGGCGCAGGCCGACTTTCCCGGCGCCGAAATCGGTACCATCGACGGTCTGCGCGGCGACTATCCGGACGGTTTCGGCCTGATCCGCGCCTCGAATACCACGCCGGTGCTGGTGCTGCGGTTCGAGGGTCACACGCCCGAGGCGCTGGAGCGCATCCAGCATGACTTCATGGCGGCGCTGCGCAAGGTGATGCCCGAGGCGGAGGTGCAGGCCGCGGCGCATTGACGCGTCCCTGCCTGCGCCGCCGAAAGACTGTTGCTGATGGCCCCGCTGCCTGCCGAACCCCGCATCCTGCTCGTCAAGCTGTCGTCGCTGGGCGACGTGATCCACGCGATGCCGGTGGTGGCGGACCTGCGCGCGCGCCACCCCGGCGCGCGCATCGACTGGGTGGTGGAGCCCGGCTTCGCATCGCTGGTGCGCCGGGTGGAGGGGATCGGCGAGGTCATCGAATGCGCGCAGCGGCGCTGGCGCAAGCGCTGGTGGAGCGCCGAGGTGCGCCGCGAGAAGCAGCAGTTCCGCGAGCGGCTGCGCGCGCAGGCCTATGACGCGGTGATCGACCTGCAGGGGCTGACCAAGTCGGCGCTGGTCGTGCTGTCGGCGCGGATGGCGCCGGGCGGCCTGCGCTACGCGCTGGGCAACCGCACCGACGGCTCCGGCTGGGAGGCGCCGACCCGCTGGGTGGCCGACCGGCCGATCGAGATCGAGCCGCGCATCCATGTGGTCGACCGCTCGCGCCGTCTCTGCGCCGAGGCCTTCGGCACCGTGATCGACACGCCGCCGCATTTCGGCCTGCAGGCCGCGACCCGGCCCGATCCGGCGCGGCCGCTGCTGGTGCTGGTGCACGGCACCTCGCGCGACGACAAGCTCTGGCCCGAGGCGCACTGGATCGACTTCGGCCGGCGCCGGGTGGCCGAGGGCTGGCAACTGGCCTTCCCGCAGGCCGACGTGATCGAGGCCGAGCGGGCCGCGCGTCTCGCCGCGGCCATCGGTGACGCGCACTGCACGCTCTGGCCGAAGATGAGCCTGGACGCGATCGTCGACCGCTTCGGCGCCGCGCAGGCGGTGGTCGGCGTCGACAGCGGCCTGTCGCATCTGGCGGTGGCGCTCGACCGGGTGCATCTGCAGCTCTACAACTTTCCGACCTCCTGGCGCACCGGGCCGCAGCCCGGGCACGGCCATCGCCACCAGCTCAGCGTCGAGGGCGCGACCGCCGGCGAGCCGCCGACGCTGGAGCAGGTCGAGCAGGCCTGGCGGCAGGTGGCGCCGTGAACGCGCCGCGACCGCATCCGGATCTGTCGCGGCGCGAGCGTCTGGCGCTGATCGGCTACGGTCAGCTGATGCGTCTGCTCTTGCCGCTGCTGGTCGGTCGGCTGCTGTGGCGCGCGCGCGCGGAGCCGCTGTATGGAGCCGCGCTGGGCGAGCGCCTGGGCCTGGGCGCGCCGAGCCGGCCGGGCGCGCTGTGGCTGCATGCGGTCTCGCTGGGCGAGACCCGCGCGGCCGAGCCGCTGGTGCAGGCGCTGCGCCGCGCCCGGCCGGACCTGCGTCTGCTGCTGACGCACGGCACCGCCACCGGCCGCGAGGCCGGCGCCGCGCTGCTGCGCGAGGGCGATGCGCAGCGCTGGCTGCCGCTGGACACGCCCGGTGCGGTGCGCCGTTTCCTGCGTCGCCATCGCCCGGCGCTGGGCGTGCTGATGGAGACCGAGGTCTGGCCGGCGCTGCTGCACGAGGCGGCGCAGGCCGGCGTGCCGGTCGCGCTGGCCAATGCACGGCTGTCCGAGAAGAGCCTGCGCCAGTCGCTGCGCTTCGATGCGCTGCTGCGGCCGGCGGCGCGTTCGTTCTCGGCGGTGCTGGCGCAGACGGCCGAGGATGCGCAGCGGCTCAAGCAGGCTGGCGCCACCGGGGTCGAGGTCTGCGGCAACCTCAAGTACGACCTGCAGCCCGCGCCGGAGCTGCTGGCCGCCGGACTGAGCTGGCGCGCCGGCCTGGGCCGGCCGGTGGTGCTGGCGGCGAGCTGGCGCGAGGGCGAGGACGAGCCGCTGCTCGCGGCCTGGGGGCGTGTGCTGCAGCGCTGGCCGGTGGATCGGCCGCGTCCGGTGCTGCTGCTGGTTCCGCGTCATCCCCAGCGCTTCGACGAGGTGGCCGCGCGGGTCGAGGCGGCCGGACTGGCGCTGGTCAGGCGCAGCAGCTGGGGCGAGGGCGGTCCGGGCGCCAAGGCGCGCGACGCCGCCGTCTGGCTGGGCGACTCGATGCGCGAGATGCCGGCCTACTATGCCTGTGCCGATGTGGCGCTGCTGGGCGGCAGCTTCGCGCCGCTGGGCGGACAGAACCTGATCGAGGCGGCGGCCTGCGGCTGTCCGGTGGTGATGGGGGCGCACACCTTCAACTTCGCGCTCCCGGCCGAGCGGGCGCTGGCGGCCGGGGCCGCGTGGCGGGCGGTGGATCTGGAGGATGCGCTGACCCAGGCCTTGGGTCTGGCGGGCGAGGCGTCGGCGCACACGCAGGCGGTCATGTCGGCGCGCGCCTTTGCCGCGGCCGATCAGGGGGCGGCGCAGCGCATGGCGCAGCGCCTGCTCGCCTGGCTGCCGGCCCCCGGGCGCCGCGCCCCGGACCCGCTCAGCGCGGCGCGTCGAGCAGCGCGCTGATGGCCTCGATGTCGCTGGCGCCCAGCGTGCCGGCGGCCTGGCGCAGGCGCAGGCTGTTGAGCAGCACGTCGTAGCGGGAGCGCGCCAGATCGCGCTGCGTGGTGTAGAGCTGCGTCTGGGCGTTGAGCACATCCAGGTTGACGCGCACGCCCACCTTGTAGCCCAGCTGCGTGGCCTCCAGGGCCAGCCGCGAGGACGTCTCCGCCGCCTCGAGGGCGCGCACCTGGGCCGAGCCCGAGCGCACGCCGAGGAAGAGCTGGCGCGTGGCCTGCGCGACGCTGCGGCGCGCGGCCTCCAGGTCGTTGCGCGCCTTCTCCTCGAGGGCCAGCGCCTCGCGGACCTGGTTCTGGATGGCCTCGCCGCTGTAGAGCGGCATCTTCAGCGTCACGCCGACCGAGTTGCTGCGCGAGGTGCCCGCGCCGCCGTAGGAGACCGCGCCCGTGCCCCGGTTGTTCGTCGACGCGATCTGGCCTTGCAGATCGACGGTGGGCAGGTGCCCGGCCTGGGTGCGCTCGGTCTCGAGCCGGGCGATCTCGTGGGCCAGACGGGCCTTGCGCACCGGCGGGCTCTGCTCGGTCTTGTCGACCCAGGTCTCGATGCGCTCGCCCGGTTCGGGCAGCGAGGCCGCAGGGCGCAGGCCCAGCGGCTGCACGTCGGGGCGGCCGACCAGCTGCTCGAGCGCCAGTCGCTTGGTGCGCAGATCGTTGTCGGCGGCGATCTCCTGTGCGGTGGCCAGGTCGAAGCGGGCCTGGGCCTCGCGGGTGTCGGTGATGGTCGCGGTGCCGACCTCGAAGTTGCGCCTGGCCGAGGCCAGCTGCTCGCCGATCGAGGCCTTCGAGGCCCGGGCGGTCGACAGCGCATCCTGCGCGATCAGCACGTCGAAATAGGCCTGCGCGACGCGGATCGTCAGATCCTGCTCGGCGCTGCTCAGGTCGGCCTCGGCCAGATCGAGGGCCTTGCGTGCCTTGTCGATCGTCAGCGTGTTGGGCCGGTTGTACAGCGACTGCGTGGCCGACAGGCCGACCGAGGCGGCGGTGTTCGAGCGGGTGTCGTAGAGCGGGGTGTCCGAGCCGGTGCGGGTGTAGCTGCTCTGCAGGCCGACGCTCGGGCGCTGCAGGGCCTCGGCCTGGGCGCTGCGGTGGCGGGCCGACTCGGCCGTGGCGCGCGCCGCCAGGAAGGTCGCGTCATGCCCCTGCGCCATCTCGTGCAGCGCCTTCAGGCTCTGCGCCCCGGCCAGCGGTGCGGCCAGCAGGCCGGTCAGGGCCGCCAGCAGGGGCAGGGGAAGTGTCGAAAGGCGGCGGCGGGGCATCGGCTGGCTCATGGTGTCCTCGGGTGGGGCGGCTGCATCAGTACAGCGGCACGGTGGGGTCGATCTGGCGTGACCAGGCATCGATGCCCCCCGTGATGTTGTACGTCTCCGGGAATCCCTGTCGGTCGAGAAACAGCGCGACCTGCAGGCTCCTCACGCCGTGGTGGCACAGCGAGAGCACGGGCTGCTGCGGGTCGATCTCGGCCAGGCGGCCCGGAATCTGGTGCATCGGGATGGCCAGCCGGCGCGCGCCCGGCAGCGTCAGCGAGGCGGTGGCCACTTCCCAGGGCTCGCGCACGTCGAGCAGCTGCGGCACGCGGCCCTCGGCCAGACAGGCCTGCACCAGCGCGTGCAGTTGGGTGACGGCCAGCGGCTGCATCGGCGGCCCTGCTCAGAAGGAGAAGGTGCTCGGGCTGGCGAAGCCTTCGAGACGGCCCGCCACGGTGTCGAACAGCACCTCGGTGACGAACTCGCGCTCGCTGACGCGGCGCATCCGCAGCGCGCGCATCACCGGCTCGGTGCCGACGACGGCCACCAGGCGGCCACCGACCTTGAGCTGCTGCAGCAGGGCTGCGGGCACTTCGGCCACCGAGCCCGACAGCAGGATGGCATCCCACGGACCGCGGCTGACGTCGCCGTTCGAGCCGTCGCCCTGGCGGACCTCGACATTCATGAGCGCGGCGTGGCGCAGGTTCTCGCGCGCCAGCGAGGCCAGCTCGGCGCGCTTCTCGTAGGTGACGACGGTCTGCGCCTTGTGGGCCATCAGCGCGGCCATGAAGCCCGAGCCGGTGCCGACTTCCAGCACCTTCTCGTGGCGCTGCAGGCCGAGTTCCTGCAGCAGGCGAGCCTCGACGCGCGGCGCGAGCATGACCTGGCCGCCGGGCAGCGGCACTTCCAGGTCCATGAAGGCGACGGCGCGGTGCGCGGCCGGCACGAAGTCTTCGCGCTTGACGACGGCCAGCAGCGACAGGACGGACGGGTCGAGCACGTCCCACGGACGGATCTGCTGCTCGATCATGTTGAAACGGGCCTGTTCGACATTCATCTTGGATTCCTCGCGAGAAAGAGCATGCGCAACAAAACCCGACATTCTAGGAGGCCGACCCCGGCGTGAATGTGGCATCGGCCCGACGCGTGGTGCCGATGCGTCTCGCCGGCCTGCGGGCGGCGTTCATGCGTCGCGCACCGGGCGGGCGATCCCCCGGAGCACCAGGTCGATGTGATCGCGGATGAAGGCCTGGGCATCGAGGGGCTGGCCGCACTCGCATGCGCCCAGCGAGTGGCGATGCACGCACAGCATCACCAGCGGCAGCACGATCGAGTGCACCACGGAGCCCACCTCCACGGCCCGGAATTCGCCCGCATCGATGCCGCGCTGCACGATGCTGCCGATCAGCTGGGCGCCCGGGGCGGTGACCTCGCGCGCCCAGAGCTCGGCGATCTCGGGGAAATTGCGCACCTCGCTGACGACCAGCTTGAACACGCCCGAGGCATCGCTCTCGAGGGTCTGCGTCCACCAGTCGACCAGCAGCGTGCGCATCAGTTCGGTGGCGCTGCCGGGGTGGGCCGCCACGCGGGCCATGCCCTCGGCCACCCGGGTGGACACCCGCTGCGAGATCACCTCGCGCAGCAGGTCTTCCTTGCTGGTGTAATAGAGGTAGAGCGTGCCTTTGGACACGCCCGCCTGCTGCGCGATCTCCTCGGTGCGCGTCGCGGCGAAGCCCTTCTCGACAAAGAGCCGCAGCGCTGCATCCAGCAGCTCGCTGGGGCGCTCGGCCTTGCGGCGCTGGTGCGCAGGCGCGGCGGGCGAGGGCGGGGCGGCGTTCAAGGCAGGCGTGTGTGGCATGATAATGACTGACCGGTCAGTAATATAGTGAGATGGCCGGGGCGGGTCAACCGGTTCCTGGCGCCGGAGAGCATCGGATGGCATCGACATTCATGGATGGGGCGTGGACGCGGCGGCAGGTTCTGGGCGGCGCGCTGGCGGCGGGCATCGGCCTGCTGTCCGGCTGCGCGACGGTGGTGCCGCGCGAATTCACCACCAGCGAGGCGGAGCTGCAGAAGGCCCTGTCCGGCCGTTTTCCCCTGCAGCACAAGCTGCTGGACGTGTTCGAGGTGCAGGCGACGACGCCCCGGGTGCTGCTGCAGCCGCAGACCGGGCGCCTGATGCTGGGCTTCGGCCTGGGGCTGCGCGAGACGGTGCTGA
>JAUPTP010000093.1 GCA_030918015.1 Pseudomonadota bacterium | reverse complement strand
TCGGCGCCGGCGCGGCGGGCACGGGGACGGCGGTCTTCGCGGGCGTCTTGGCGGGCCGGGTCGCCTTGGGCGCGGTGCGCGCCGGCTTGCGGGTGCTGCTGTCGCTGCTGCTCTGGGCCTGGGCCTGGGCCGGGGGCAGTGCCGTGCACAGCAGCGCGGTGGCCAGCAGGGCGCCGAGGCGGCGTTGCCACGGCGAGGTCGCCGTGCGGCGCGGATCGGAAGGCGGGAACGTCGGCTCGGACATGGCGGGGTCAGGGGGCACCGGAGTTGTCGGCAGGCGTGCCGCGCGGGTCGCGCAGCAGCTGGTAGCCGGGGATATTGTCCTTCAAGATCGACAGCGGGTTGCTGCCGGCGCTCAGCCGGGACAGACCGACCAGCTCGAGCTGCAGCATCAGCTGCGTCGAGGCGTTCTGGGCGCTGGTGGACTGCCGGCGCGCGACGAAGCGGCCGATCCAGCAGCCGGCGTCGTACTCGAGGCCGACGATGGCGCTGCTCATGCGGCTGTCGCGCAGGCTGTAGTCGAAGCCGCTGACGCCGTAGAGCTTGCCTCGGCATTCGCCGCTGGCGGCCGCCGGCCGCACCGGCTCGTCGCGGCCGAGCAGCTGGCGCAGCGGGCTGACCAGGTCGGAGAGCGGCCACTGCCAGGCCAGCGCCAGCTGCTCGCTGGTGCCGCGCTTGAGGCGGTGGCTGAGGTAGATCGAGTGCAGCGGCTGCGGCGCCCAGCGCGCGCTGGTGATGGTGCGCACCAGCCGGTCGGTGTCCGGGTTGAACTGCAGCGAGGTGTCGAAGGTCCACGACGGCACCAGGCTCACCGAGGCCTGCAGCAGCACATCCGACAGGCGGCTCGACAGCGGCACGCCATCGCTGGTGATGCGCTGGTCGCGCAGCAGGTAGCGCTGCGCGATGCCGAAGCGCGCCAGCTCGGCGCCGCTGCTGCGGTCCAGGAATCGGGTGGTCAGGCCGGCGGTGACCTGGTGGGCGTCGGAGACGCGGTCGATGCCGGAGAAGACGTTGTCCGAGAACACCGTCGTGGCGTTGAAGTCGAGCGCGGCGCTGTCGAAGTTGGGCAGCGCCGACTGGTCGCGCCACGGCGTGAGCGCGTAGAGCAGGCGTGGCTCGAGGGTCTGCAGCAGCGCCCGGCCGAAACCCGCGGTCTCGCGCTCCAGCGTCCAGGCGCTGTCCAGGCTGAAGCCGGGGATGGTGCGGCTGGCGTGGCGCCGGCCGTCGCTCATGGCGGTGTCGGTCTGGTAGGTGGCGCTGTTGAGGCTCAGCTTGGGCGTGATGCGCCAGCCGGCGTCGCCCAGCGGCAGCGCGACCTGGCCGAGCAGGTGGGCGCGGCTGCCCTGGATCTGCGTCGTGTCGACGTTGGTGAAGCGGTTGACCTCGGTCTGCACCGACCACTGCAGCGGCCCGCCGTGGTCGCTCCATTGCACGCCCACCTGCGGCGCGCGCTGGTAGGGCGTGGCGATGCGCGTGCTCGAGGCGCTGTCCTGCAGCACCTGCCACTGCTGCACGCGGGCGTAGACGCGCTGCTCGACATCGCCCAGCCAGCCGCCGGTGCGCAGCAGCTGGTTCTGGCGCAGCCGGCCGGTGCTCGACAGCAGCCGGGGCGTGAGCGAATCGGCCCCGCGCAGGCCGTCCTTCCAGTAGTCGCCATCGGACACCCGCAGCACGCTCCAGTCGTAGCGCAGGCCGCCGGCCAGGTCGAGCTCGCCGCGCTGCTTGGTGTGCAGGGCCCAGCGCTGCCGGCCGGTCTGCAGGTCGTTGGGCAGCGCGAACAGGTTGGCCTCGCCGCTCCAGCCGGGCTGCAGGTAGCGGTACTCGGTCTCGAGCGCCGCGCCGCGCTTGCTCATCAGCGTGGGCGTGAGCGTCATGTCCTGCTCGGGCGCGATGTTCCAGTAGTACGGCGCCGACACCCCCAGGCCGCTGTTGCTGGAGGTGCTGATCATCGGTGGCAGCCAGCCGGACTTGCGCGCGTCGGTGACCGGAAAGCTCATCACCGGCAGCGCCAGGATCGGCACGTTCTGAAAGCGCAGCACCGCGCCTTCGGCCACGCCCTCGTTGGCGTCGAAGTCCAGGCGCACGCGCCGCGCCGTCAGCACCCAGGCCGGCGTCTCGCCGTCGACCAGCTCGCAGCTGCTGTAGTCCGCGCCGCGCACCACCATGCGGTTGCGGCCGATGAAGTCGACCCGCTCGGCGCGGCCGCCCGCCTGCGTGCGCCCCAGGTAGAAGCGCGGCGACAGGAAGTAGCCCTCCTGGTGCTCGGTCTGCAGTTCCAGCTCGGTGCCGAGGAAGTGGTTGTCGTCGCGCTGCAGCCGCACCGCGCCGCGGGCGTTCACCCGGTCGTCGTCCTGCTGGTACTCGATGCGGTCGGCCTGCAGCGACAGCACGCCGCGGCGCAGCGTCGCGCGGCCCTCGGCCACCAGGGACTGACTTGTCTGGCCGGCGAGGTGATCGGCCTCGACCTGCACCTGCTCTTCGCCGGCGGGCGAGGCCTGTGCGGGCGCGACCCAGGGCAGCTGCAGGCCGCCCTCGCGCACCCAGGCCGGCGTGCCGGGGCGGCACAGCGCCTCGTCGGCGCGGGCCGGGCCGGCCGAGGCCAGCATCAGCAGGCAGGCCAGCCCCACCGTCGAGGGCGTGCGCAGGCGCGGGAACGGACGGATGGGGCGGCGATGGGGCGGGATGGACGGCGGCACGGCAGGCGGTGTCGGTGGCCGCCGGGGCGGCTCGCTAGAATCGACCGATTATTTCACGCAGCCCCGATCCGCCCGTGACCCCTGCCGATTCCCAGCCCACTTCGCCCGCTCCGTCGGCTTCCTCCACCGAGATTGCCTGGAGCGATGACGCCCGCCGCGCGGCCTTCGCGCAGTGGCTGGCCGTGCAGGCCGACGCGCATGGCCTGGACGCCGCCAGCGTGCGCCCGGCCAGCGCCGACGCGAGCTTCCGCCGCTATTTCCGCGTCGATGCGGCCGCCGGCTCCGGCCGCAGCCTGGTCATCATGGACGCGCCGCCCAGCCACGAGGACTGCCGCCCCTTTGTGCAGGTCGCCGGCCTGCTGGGCGCGGCCGGGCTGAACGCGCCCGAGGTGCTGGCCTGGGACGAGGCGCAGGGCTTCCTGCTGCTGACCGACCTGGGCGCGCGCACGCTGCTGGCCGAGCTGCAGGCGCAGGACTTCGCCACCCGCGAGGGCCTGAAGGCGGCCGACACCCTCTACCGCGGTGCGCTCGACGCGCTGATCGGGCTGCAGAAGATCGACGCGCAGGCGCAGGTGCCGGCCTACGACCGCGCGCTGCTGCGCCGCGAGCTCGATCTCTTCCCCGAGTGGTATGTCGCGCGCCACTGCGGCGTGACGCTGGACGCCACGCAGCAGGCGCAGCTGGAGAAGTGCTTCGAGCTGATCCTGAAGACCTGCGAGGCCCAGCCGGCCGTGCTGGTGCACCGCGACTTCCACAGCCGCAACCTGATGGTGAACGCCCAGGCCGACGCGACCCGTCCCGGCCTTCTCGACTTCCAGGACGCGGTCTGGGGCCCGGTGACCTATGACGTGGTCTCGCTGCTGCGCGACGCCTACATCGAGTGGGACGAGGCGATCCAGATCGACTGGGCCGCGCGCTACTGGGAGCGTGCCCGCAAGGCCGGCGTGCCGGTGCAGGAGGACTTCGGCCTGTTCTGGCGCGACCTCGAGTGGATGGGCCTGCAGCGCCACCTGAAGGTGCTGGGCATCTTCGCGCGCCTGTCCCACCGCGACGGCAAGGACGGCTACCTCAAGGACCTGCCGCGGGTCTGGCGCTACGCCCACCATGTGGCGATGCGCTACTCGGTGCTGACGCCGCTGGCGCGTCTGCTCGAGCAGCTCGGCGACGTCAAGGCCGAAGACGGCTACACCTTCTGATTCCCTCCTGGACGACGCAGTGAACCGCCTGACGGCCTTCGGCCGCGACCTTTCTCTGTCGGCGGTGGTCGCCGGCTTCGTGGCGATGCTGGTCGGCGTGACCAGCTCCATCGTCGTCGTCTTCCAGGCCGCGCAGGCGCTCGGCGCCGACGCGGCGCAGGTGACGTCCTGGATCTGGGCCACCTGCATCGGCACGGGGCTCACCAGCCTGGGCCTGAGCGTCTGGTACCGCCGCCCGGTGCTGACCGCCTGGTCGACGCCGGGCGCGGCAATGCTGGTCAGCGCCGCCGCCGGCGTCACGCTGCCCGAGGCGATCGGCGGCTTCGTGGTCTCGGCGCTGCTGATCGCGCTGTCGGGCGCCACCGGCCTGTTCGCGCGGGTGATGGACCGCATTCCGCAGCCGCTGGCCGCCGGGCTGCTCGGCGGCGTGCTGGCGCGCTTCGCGCTGGACGCCTTCGCGGCGATGCATGGCGATCCGCTGCTGGTGGGCACGATGTTCCTGGCCTACCTGCTCGGGCGGCGGCTGTGGCCGCGCTATGCGGTGCCGGGCGTGCTGCTGACGGGCCTCGTGGTGGCGGCCGGCACCGGGCGCATGCACCTGGAGACGGTCGACTGGCGCCTGGGCGCCCCCGTCTGGATGGCGCCGGAATTCACCTGGCGCGGCCTGTTCAGCGTCGCGCTGCCGCTGTTCGTGGTGACGATGGCCTCGCAGAACCTGCCCGGCGTGGCGGCGCAGAAGGCCGCCGGCTACGACACGCCGGTCTCGCCGACGATTGCCACCACCGGCGTGGCCACGCTGCTGCTGGCGCCCTTCGGCGGCTACGCGCTCAACCTGGCGGCGATCACCGCCTCGATCTGCATGAGCCGCGAGGCGCACGAGGATCCGGCCCGGCGCTGGCCGTCGTCCGTGATGGCGGGGCTGTTCTATCTGGCGGTGGGGCTGGCGGCCGGCGCGGTGGCGGGCTTGCTGGGGGCCTTCCCGAAGGCGATGGTGCTGGCGGTGGCGGGCTTCGCGCTGCTGGGCACGATCGGCGGGGGGCTGGCCGCGGCGATGAGTGACCTCACCTGGCGCGAGCCGGCGCTGGTGACCTTCCTGGTCACGCTCAGCGGCCTGTCGATGGCGGGCATCGGCTCGGCCTTCTGGGGCGTGGTGGCCGGCACGCTGTGCGTGGCGGTGATGCGGCTGCGCGCGGGCTGAGCGCGTCGCGGCAGGGCCGCCCGGCCTGTGCAACACTGCCGCGAACCCCACCCGAGTGCCGCGCCCGCGGCCTGAACGACCATGGACCTGCTCTTTGTCGCCGACCCGATCGAAACGTTCAAGACCCACAAGGACTCGACCTTCGCGATGATGCGCGAGGCCGCCCGGCGCGGCCACCGCCTGATCGTCTGCGAGCCGAGCGATCTGGCGTGGGTGCGTGGCCACCGCGTCGTGGCGCGGCGCGCGCGCACGCTGGCGCTGACCGGGCGCGAGCAGGCCGACTGGTTCGAGGTGCTGGCCGAGGGCGAATGTGTCCTGGCCGACACCGGCGCGGTGCTGATGCGCAAGGACCCGCCCTTCGACGCCGAGTACCTCTACGCCACCCACCTGCTGCAGCAGGCCGAGCGCGAGGGTGCGCGCGTCTTCAACCGGCCGTCCGCGCTGCGCGACCATCCCGAGAAGCTCGCGATCCTGGAGTTTCCCGAGCTGATCGGCCCGACGCTGGTGACCCGTCAGCCCGAGGCGATCCGCGCCTTCCACGCCGAGCACCAGGACATCATCCTCAAGCCGCTCGACGGCATGGGCGGCATGGGCATCTTCCGGGTCGGGCCGGACGGCATGAACCTGGGCTCGATCATCGAGACGCTGACCGACGACGGCGCCACCACCATCATGGTGCAGCGCTTCCTGCCGGAGATCGCGCAGGGCGACAAGCGCATCTTGCTGATCGGCGGCATGCCGGTGCCCTTCGCGCTGGCGCGCATTCCGCAGGGCGGCGAGGTGCGCGGCAACCTGGCCGCCGGCGGCCGGGGCGTGGCGCAGCCGCTGTCGCGCCGCGACCGCGAACTGGCCGAGCACCTGGGCCCGATCCTGGCCGAGCGCGGCCTGCTGCTGGTGGGCCTGGACGTGATCGGCGAGTGCGTCACCGAGATCAACGTCACCAGCCCGACCTGCTTCCAGGAGATCACCCAGCAGACCGGCTTCGATGTGGCGGCGATGTTCGTCGACGCGCTGGAGTCGGCGCTGCGCGACCGCGACGCCTGATCCGGGCCCCGCGCTCAGCGCTCCTTGCGCAGCGTGCCGGTCACGGTGCTGCCGCTGCCCAGCATGAAGACCGAGTAGACGCCCTTGGCCGAGAGCGTGACGTCGCTGACGCTGTAGAGCGCCGTCGCCAGCGTGGTGTCGCTGACCTCGATCGTGTTGCTCGAGCCGGCCGTCACGCTGCTGTAGCCGGAGGCCGCGCCCAGCGCGATGTTCTCGGCGATGGCGGTGTAGTTGGTCGTCAGCGTCAGCGGGTTGGTGTTGACCGAGGCGCCGTGGATCAGCCGGATCTTGGCGCTGGTGCTGCTGGTGGGCAGGCGGTTGTCGTCGCCGATCACGCTCAGGCTGGCGCTGGCGGCCGGGCCCCAGACCAGCATCGTCGAGTCGCTGCCGGCGGCCAGCGTGACCGACGCGGTCGACAGGCTCGTGCCGTTGACGGTGATCGTCGGCGCGGCGCTGCCGGCCTTCACCAGCGCATAGCTGCCGATCGCCGGCGACGTGACCGAGGTGGCCAGCGTGCTGCCGTTGAAGCTGGCGCCCACGGCCCCGTTGCTCGCCACCGCCGAGACCAGGCGCACCCGCGCCAGGTCGGTGTTGATCGGCGTGATCTCGGCGCCCTGGCTCACCAGCAGGCTGTTGACCAGCACGCCGCCGCTGGTGGGCGTGACCACCAGCGTGTAGACGCCCTGGCTGCCCAGGGTCACGCTCGCGGCGTCCAGGCGCAGGTCGGTGGTGCTGCCGGCCGCGGCGATGCGCAGCCGGTAGGTGCCGCTGCCGACGGTGGTGTAGCTGCCGCTGCTGCTGCCGCTGCTGACCGAGGAGGCCACCAGCGTGGCGTTGTCCAGGCTGTCCGAGCTGGCGCTGAGGTAGACGTCCAGGCTGCCCGCATCCGGCGAGGCATTGAACACCAGCAGCTTGGCGCGGCCTGACGACGGCGCGCTCTCGCTGTCGGTGAGCTGTGCGGTCTTCAGGCTGCCGTCGGCCTGGTAGGCGATGACGGTGGTGCCGTAGTCGCTGCTGAGCGAGCGCGAGACGCTGCTCAGCGCGGTGCCCGAGCCGGTGCGGGTGAGCGTCGTCGTGTGGCTGCCTTCCTCGAAGCCGAGGTAGCCGCTGGTCTGGCCGTAGGCGATGGACGAGCTGCGCAGCTCGTCGTCGACATAGAGGTCGAGCGCGCCGTAGTTCGTGCTGGCGTTGATCACCCGCACGGTGGCGTTGTCGTCGGAGGAGGAGCCGCCGCAGCCGCCGATCAGGGCGGCGGTGGCGGTCAGCAGCAGGGCAGGGAGCCAGCGCAGGGGATTCATCGGCAGGGTCGGGTCGGTCGTCCGGGGAGGGCCGATTCGACCTGCCGCGCTTCAAGGCTTGATTGCCGACCGTGTCGCCCGGGTAAATGCCGCCGGGCGACAGGGATTCATCGGGCGGGCTGCGCTCAGAGCGTGTTCACGATCTCCTGAGAAGCAAGGCCAGAAAGGCGAGATGGACGAACTGCAGGCTGGTGTTGAGCCAGCGCTCGCAGTTCTTCCACAGGCGTC
>JAUPTP010000092.1 GCA_030918015.1 Pseudomonadota bacterium | reverse complement strand
GCGGCACGCCAGCTCCAGCGCCACCCGTCGGTGCTGTCGCGCCGGCTGGATGCGCTGGAGCGGCGCCTGGGCGTGCGGCTGGTCGAGCGCTCGACACGGCGGCTGCGCTTCACCGAGGCCGGGCAGCAGCTGGCCGACCGGCTCGGCGAGGCCAGCCGCCTGATCGCCGATGCGCAGGCCGAGGCCGCGCGGGGCGCCGCCGAGGTGCGCGGCCGGCTGCGCCTGGCGCTTCCGGCCGCGATGGGCCGGCGCCTGCTCGGGCCGATGATCGCGGAGTTCGCGCTGGCGCATCCGCAGATCTCGCTCGAGGTGCACCACGCCGAGCGCCGGGTCGACCTGATCGGCGAGGGCTTCGATGCCGCCATCCGCGTCGGCTCGCTCGAACCGGTGCTGCCCGACTGGCAGCCCGAGGGCGACGGCGCCATCCATCTGGTGCGCCCCTCGGCACGCTTCACCAGCGCCGCGATGGAGGCCTTCCGGCAGTGGATGCTCGACGGGTTCGCCCGCACGCCCTGGGCGCCTTCACCCCGACCCACCTCACCGACCCTCTGACCCCTGCCATGAATGCCCGCCCCATCGAGACCGTGTCGTCCGCCCCCGCCGTTCTGGACAGCGCCATGCCGCTGCTCTTCGTGCTGCTGTGGAGCACCGGCTTCATCGGCGCTCGCTTCGGCCTGCCCGATGCCGGGCCGATGAGCTTCCTGGCGCTGCGCTATGCGGCGGTGATCGTGCTGATGGGCGCGCTGGCGCGGGCCGTGCGCGCACCCTGGCCGCGCAGCCGGCGCGAGGCGCTGCACATCGCGGTCTCGGGGCTGCTGGTGCACGGTGTCTACCTCGGCGGCGTGTTCACCGCGATCTCGCACGGGCTGCCGGCTGGCGTGACCGCGCTGGTGGTGGGCCTGCAGCCGCTGGTGACGGCGCTGGGCGCGCGCGCCATCCTGGGCGAGCAGGTGCGCCCGCGCCAGTGGGCCGGGCTGGCGCTGGGTCTGGCCGGCGTGGCGCTGGTGGTGGCGCACAAGGCCGGCACGGTCGCGCCCGGCGCGCTGGGCACGATGCTGGCGCCGGCCGTCGTCGCGCTGCTGGGCATCACCGCCGGCACGCTCTACCAGAAGCGCTTCTGCCCGGCCTTCGACCTGCGCACCGGCTCGGTGCTGCAGTTCCTGCCCTGCCTGGTGCTGACCGGCGCGCTGGCGCTGGCCGAGACGCAGCCGGTGCGCTGGAGCGGCCACTTCGTCTTCGCGCTGGCCTGGCTGGTGCTGGTGCTCTCGCTGGGCGCGGTCAACCTGCTGAACCTGCTGATCCGCCGCGGCAGCGCGGTGCATGTCGCCAGCCTGTTCTACCTGACCCCGCCGACGACTGCGCTGATCGCCTGGGCGCTGTTCGACGAGCGGCTGGACGCCAGCGCGCTGGTCGGACTGGGGCTGGCGGCCGCGGGGGTGGGGCTGGCGCGGCCGGTGCGACCTGGGAAATAGGCGCTCGCGCCGTCGCACCCGGGCGGCGGCCCGCGACGCCATCCGCTACAGTCGCACCGATCCGCCACTTGTGCTGCCTTGCGCACCCCGACTCGCCGTGACCGAGCCCACCTTCTCCGCCATCCGTCCCGGCGCCAATCTGGCCGAACAGGTCGCCGGCACGCTGGAGCAGAAAATACGCGCAGGGGAGCTTGAAGAAGGAAGGAAACTGCCCTCCGAGGCCAGCTTGGTGAACCAGTTCGAGGTCAGCCGGACCGTGGTTCGCGAGGCCATCTCGCGACTGAAATCCCTCGGTCTGGTCGAGGCCCGGCAAGGCTCAGGCGTGTTCGTGAAACGACTGGGCCTGCAGCCGCTGGACCTGGCGTTGACCGGCACGGCCTCGCGAGATGTGGTGCTGCAGATCGTGGAAGTGCGCCGCGCACTGGAAGCCGAAGTCGCCGAACTGGCCGCGCTGCGGCGCGACGAGACTCGACTCACCGCGATTCACGCGGCCCGCCAGGCCATCGACGACGCCGTGGCCGCCGGCCGGGACGGCGCCGACGAGGATGTGCGCTTCCACCGCGCGATCGCCGAGGCAGCGGGCAATCCGTTCCTGATCCGTACCCTGGACTACCTGTCCCAGTTGCTGCGCGGCGCCACGCGTGTCACGCGCGCCAACGAGGCCCGCCGTCATGATTTCGCGCGGGCCGTCAACGAGGAACACGAGCGCATCGTGGCCGCCATCGCTGCAGGCGATGGCGAGGGCGCCCGCCAGGCCGCAGCCCGGCACATGGTCAACGCGGCCCGGCGCATCGAACAGGCTGATGCAACCTTCTGGCGGCAACAGGGTGAACAGCTGGCGCGGGAGCTGATCGCGCCCGACGACCTGCCCGCCGCGTGATCTGGCTCGGCCGAAAAGATCGGCCGGCCTTTGAGGGGGTGACCCGGGTTAACCCGCGACCGTGAAATCGCGTGTAACTTGTATGATAACCATACTAGATGATCAATCAGGGCGCCCGTCGAAGCCCATCGACCGCGCCGGCATCCCCCGAGGAGACTGTCCATGACAACCCCCGTCCTGCTCGCCATCGGCGCGGGCAGCATTGCACTGCTGCTTCTGCTGATCATCCGATGGCAGATGCATGCCTTCGTGGCGATGATGCTGGTGAGCCTGCTGGTGGCGCTGGCCACCGCCATGCCCATCGGCGACATCATCAGCACCCTGGTGGCGGGCATGGGCGGCACGCTCGGCTCGGTCGCGATCCTGGTGGCGCTGGGATCGATGCTCGGCAGGCTGATCGAAGTGAGTGGCGGAGCCGCCCATCTGGCTCAGCGCTTCACCGCCTTGCTCGGCCCCACCCGCGTGCCAGCCGCCCTGACCGCTGCGGCCCTCGTGCTGGCCGTGCCCGTCTTCTTCGACGTCGGCTTCATCATCCTGGTACCGATCGTCTACGGCTTCTGCAAGGCCGCCGGGGTCAATCCGATCAAGTTCGGCCTGCCGGTGGCGGGCATCATGCTGGCGGTGCACGTGGTGGTGCCGCCGCATCCGGGCATCGTGGGCGGTGCGGCGATCCTGAAGGCGGATGTCGGCTGGATCACGCTGCTGGGCCTGGCGCTGTGCCTGCCGCTGGCACCGCTGGCGCAGTGGATGTCGCGCCGCCTCAACCAGCGCGAGTACCCGATGCTGGCCACCACGGCCGAGCAGTTCAAGCAGTTCGGCACCGAGGGCGGACATGAAGCCTCCCGCAAGAACGCCCCCAGCCTGGGTGTGGTGCTGGCGCTGATCCTGGTGCCGCTGGCGCTGATCATGGTCGGCACGACCGGCGCCACCCTGCTGCCCAAGGGCGATGCGCTGCGCAACCTGCTCGGCTTCATCGGTGCGCCGCTGTTCGCGCTGATGGTGGCCGTGGGCATGGCGATGGTCCTGATCGGACGCAGCCAGGGCTGGAGCCGCGAGCAGACCAACAACGTGATGGAGTCGGCGCTGCCGCCGGCAGCCACCGTGATCCTGGTGACCGGCGCAGGCGGTGTGTTCGCCAAGGTGCTGACCGCCAGCGGCATCGGCACGGCGCTGTCGGGCGCGCTGACCGCCACCAGCCTGCCGCTGATCCTGCTGGCCTTCGTGATTTCGCTGGCGCTGCGGGCCGCGCAGGGCTCGGCCACGGTGGCGATCCTGACCACCTGCGGCCTGCTGGCGGACGCCATCAACGGCGGCGGCTACTCGGCCGTGCAGGTCGCGCTGCTGTGCGTGGCCATCGGCTTCGGCGGCCTGGGGCTGTCGCATGTGAACGATTCGGGCTTCTGGATCGTGACGCGCTACCTCGGCCTGAGCGTGGGCGACGGCCTGCGCAGCTGGACGGTGCTGACCACCGTGCTCGGCCTGGCCGGCTTCGGCCTGACCTGGCTGCTGTGGGCGCTGGTCGCCTGATGCCGCACGGCACCTGACCCTGTCCTGTCGCCCCGCCCCGCCTGCGCGGGGCGTCGGCATTTCTTCTGTACCTCTGCTGAAACGGATTCCTGCCATGACACAAAAGACCGTGGGCGTGATCGGCCTGGGCGCGATGGGCGCCGGCATCGCCAAGACTCTGCGTGACCGCGGCTTCGCGGTGTCGGTGTGCGACGTGCGCCCCGGCGCGGCCGAAGCCTTCGCCGCCGGCGGCGGCACCGCCTGCGCGCATCCGGCCGCCGTGGCCGAGCGCAGCGACGTCGTCATCTCGGTGGTCGTCAACGCCGCGCAGACGGAAGCCGTGCTGTTCGGCGAGCACGGCGCCGCCGCCGCCATGAAGGCGGGCAGTGTCTTCGTGATGTGCTCGACCGTCGATCCGAACTGGTCGATCGCGCTCGAGGGCCGCCTGGAAGCGCTGGGCCTGCACTACATCGACGCGCCCATCTCGGGCGGCGCGGCCAAGGCTGCCTCCGGCCAGATGACGGTGATGAGCTCGGCGCGCCCGGCCGCCTACGAGGCCGCCGGCGCGGTGCTCGACGGCATGGCCGGCAAGGTCTACCGCCTGGGCGAGCAGGCCGGCGCGGGCAGCAAGGTCAAGATCATCAACCAGCTGCTGGCCGGCGTGCACATCGCCGTGGCCGCCGAGGCGATGGCGCTGGGCCTGCGCGAGGGCGTCGACGCCGCCGCACTCTATGAGGTCATCACCCACAGCGCCGGCAACAGCTGGATGTTCGAGAACCGCATGGCCCACGTCATCGCCGGCGACTACACGCCGCTGTCGGCCGTCGACATCTTCGTCAAGGACCTGGGGCTGGTGCTCGACACGGCGCGCGCCAGCAAGTTCCCGCTGCCGCTGGCGGCCACCGCGCACCAGATGTTCATGCAGGCCTCGACTGCCGGCTTCGCCCGCGAGGACGACTCGGCCGTCATCAAGATCTTCCCCGGCATCACGCTGCCGGGCGCGCCGGAAGGCGGTGCGGCATGAGCGCCGCACCGGCTTCGATTCGGCTGGGCTGCATCGCCGACGACTTCACCGGCGCGACCGACCTGGCCAACAACCTGGTGCGCGCCGGCATGCGCGTGGTGCAGACCATCGGCGTGCCTGAGGGCCCGCTCGACACCGACGCCGACGCGGTGGTGGTGGCGCTGAAGTCGCGCACCGTTCCCGCTGCCGACGCGGTGGCGCAGAGCCTGGAGGCGCTGCGCTGGCTGCAGGCGCAAGGGGCCAAGCAGATCTACTTCAAGTACTGCTCGACCTTCGACTCGACACCGGCCGGCAACATCGGCCCGGTCACCGAGGCGCTGATGGACGCGCTGGGCACCGACTTCACCATCGCCACGCCGGCTTTCCCGGACAACAAGCGCACCGTCTTCAAGGGCTACCTGTTCGCCGGCGACGTGCTGCTGAGCGAGAGCGGCATGCAGAACCATCCGCTCACGCCGATGACCGACCCGAACCTGGTGCGCGTGCTGCAGGCGCAGACGCGCCGGCGCGTCGGCCTGATCGACCACGTCGCCGTGGCGGCCGGTGCGGACGCGGTGCGCGCGCGCATCCAGGCGCTGCGCGCCGAGGACGTGGGCATCGCCATCGTCGATGCGGTCAGCAACGACGATCTGCTGCGCATGGCGCCGGCCCTGGCCGAGCTGCCGCTGCTGACGGCCGGCTCGGGCGTGGCGATCGGCCTGCCGGGCAATTTCGGCCTGAGCCCGTCGAACCAGGCTGCCGCACTGCCGGCGGCGCAGGGGCGCTGCGCGATCGTCTCGGGCAGCTGCTCGGTGGCGACCAACGGCCAGGTGGCGGATTTCGTGGCGCGCGGCGGTCAGGCGCTGGCGCTCGATCCGCTGCGCATGGCTGCGGGCGAGGACGTCGCCGCCGAGGCGCTGGCCTGGGCCGCGCCGCGTCTGAATAACGGCCCGGTGCTGGTCTACTCGACCGCCGAGCCCGAGGCCGTGCGCGCCATCCAGGCCCGTCTGGGCGTGGAGGAGGCCGGCGCGATGGTCGAGCGCACCCTCGCGGCGGTGGCTCGTGGCCTGGTGGCCGAGCACGGCGTCGGCCGCCTCGTCGTGGCCGGCGGCGAGACTTCGGGGGCCTGCGTGCAGGCGCTCGAGATCGCGCAGCTGCGCATCGGCGCGCAGATCGACCCCGGCGTGCCTTGGTGCCACGCCGTCTCGCCGATCGCGCCGGCCGGGCTGCACCTGACGCTGAAGTCGGGCAACTTCGGCACGCCCGACTTCTTCACCAAGGCGTTCGCGCGGCTTGATCAGGCCGCCTGAGCCCGCCGCACCCGCATCCACAGGACGACCCCGCGATGAGCTCTCCCGACTTCCTGACCGAAGACCTGGCGCGCGCCGAGATCTGCCGCGTCGGCCGCTCGCTGTTCGAGCGCGGCTACGTGCACGCCACGGCCGGCAACATCAGCGTGCGGCTGACTGACGGCTTCCTCATCACGCCGACCGACGCCTGCCTGGGCACCCTGGTGCCTGAGCGGCTGGCGCGGCTCGACCTGGAGGGCCGCCAGATCGCCGGCGACCGCGGCAGCAAGACCATACAGCTGCACCGCCGCATCTATGCCGCCACCGAGGCGGCCGGGCGGCCGGCGCGCTGCGTCATCCACACGCACAGCACCCACCTGGTGGCATGCTCGCTGCTGGCCGATGCCACCGGCGGCGCCCTGGCCGAAGATGCCGAGCTGCTGCCGCCGATCACGCCCTACTTCGTCATGAAGGTCGGGCGCGTGCCGCACATCGCCTACCAGCGCCCCGGTGCGCCCGAGGCGGCCGAGGCGGTGGCGCAGGCCATCGCGCGGCACGCCGAGGCCGGACGCATGCTGCAGGCGGTCATGCTGGCGCGGCTGGGCCCGAACGTCTGGCATGACAGCCCGGCCGCGGCCATGGCCGTGCTGGAAGAGCTGGAGGAGACCGCCCGCCTGTGGCTGCTGACCGGCGCGCGCCCCGCGCCGCTCGACGCCGCACGCATCGACGTGCTGCACCAGACCTTCGGCGCCTCGTGGTGAGCCTCGCATCGCCCACACTCGCCTGAACTTCCTACGGAAACATCCTCCCATGCCCCGCTTCGCCGCCAACCTGTCCATGCTCTACAACGAGCATGCCTTCCTCGACCGCTTTGCCGCGGCAGCCGCCGACGGCTTCCGCGGCGTCGAGTACCTGTTCCCCTACGCCTTCCCGGCCGCCGAGATCGCCGCGCGGCTGCAGGCCCATGACCTGCAGCAGGTGCTGTTCAACGCGCCGCCGGGCGACTGGGACGGCGGCGAGCGCGGGCTGGCCTGCCTGCCGGGGCGCGAGGACGAGTTCCGCCGTGCCTTCGCGCAGGCGCTGGAATACGCTGCGGTGCTCGGCTGCCCGCGCATCCATGTCATGGCCGGTCTGGCGCCGGCCGGCGTCGAGCGCGCCGCGCTGCAGGCCATCTACGAAAGCAACCTCGCCTGGGCGGCCGAGCAGGCACGCGCCGACGGCCGCGACGTGCTGATCGAGCCGATCAACCCGCGCGACATGCCCGGCTACTTCCTGAACCGCCAGGACGAGGCGCACCGCATCGCCCAGGCCATCGGCGCGCCCAACCTGAAGGTGCAGTTCGATCTCTACCACGCGCAGATCGTCGAGGGCGACCTGGCCATGAAGATCCGCCAGTGGCTGCCCACCGGCCGCGTCGGCCACTTCCAGCTCGCCGGCGTGCCGATGCGCCACGAGCCGGACCGGGGCGAGCTGAACTACCCCTACCTGTTCGAGGTGATCGACGAGGTGGCGGCGCAGTGCG
>JAUPTP010000091.1 GCA_030918015.1 Pseudomonadota bacterium | reverse complement strand
GCGGTGGGGGAAGGACTAAAAACGTGATTCTACCGGCCTGCGCGCGGCAGCACGAGATCACCGCCTCGCTTGCGGGGCGGTGTCGGCATGATGACAACGGCTCAGTCGATCAGAAAAGCCAGCATCAGCAGCCCGCAGACCAGGCAGACCAGACCGAAGAAGCGGATCTGCCCGTCCTGCATCTTCAGCAGCTCCTCGAACAGACGCCGCCACCGGGCCGGACTGGCAAAAGGCATCAGCCCCTCGAAGATCAGCACGAGCGCCAGCGCCATCAGCAGGGCATCACCCACGCCGCATCACTTTCCGCTGCCCGCACCGCCGCGCATCACGCGGAAGAAGTCACTCGACGGATCGACGACCATCACGTCGGTCTTGTTGCGGAAGCTGGAGCGATAGGCCTCCAGACTGCGATAGAAGTTCGCGAACTGCGGATCGCGACCGAAGGATTCCGCATAGATGGCCGAGGCTTCGGCATCGCCCAGGCCCTTGACCTTCTGGGCATCGCGGTAGGCCTCCGCCAGGATGACCTCGCGCTGGCGATCGGCATCGGCGCGGATCGTCTCGCCGTCGGCCGCGCCCTGCGAGCGCAGCTCGTTGGCCACCCGCTTGCGCTCGGACTCCATGCGGCGGTAGACCGATTCGGTGACTGTGGCGGCAAAGTCGACGCGCTTGATGCGCACGTCCACGATCTGGATGCCGAAGTTCTTCGCGTCGTCCTGCAGGCGCTGCATCACGCCCTGCATCACCTTGTCGCGCTCGCTCGAGAGCATCGCGCGCACGGTGCGCTTGGTCACTTCCTCGTTGAGCGCGGCCTGCACGATCGGGCTCAGGCGAACCTCGGCGTTGCGCAGGTCCACGCCGGTGTTGCGGATGAACTGGCGTGCATCCGTCACCCGCCACTTGATCAGCCAGTCGATCACCAGGCTCTGCTTCTCGGCGGTGAAGATCGGCCGGGTCTCCGGGCTGTCGAGCGTCTGCGTGCGCCGGTCGATGAACTTGACGTTCTGCAGCGGCGGGGGCAGCTTGAACTTCAGGCCCGGCTCGGTGATCACTTCCCTGATCTCGCCGAGCGAGTAGACGACCGCATAGTTGCGCTGATCGACCACGAACAGCGCCGACGATCCCACCATCAGCGCCAGCATCGCGCCGACACCCACCAATCCGATTCGGTTCATGTTGTGTGTCTCTCCAGGGACGGGGACTCAGCGGGCATCGCGGTCGCGACCGCGCTGGCCATCACGGGAGCGGACATCGCCGCCCGTCGCGCCGGCAGAGGCATCCGGGGCCACCACCGTGCCCGCCGCCGGCGCGGCAGGCACGGACACCGGCGCGCTGGCGCCCGACTGCTGGATCAGCCGGTCGAGCGGCAGGTACAGCAGGTTGCTGCCGCTGCGCGAGTCGACCATGACCTTGCTGACGTTGGAGTAGACCTGCGCCATCGTGTCGATGTAGAGCCGGTCGCGCGTGACGGCCGGGGCCTTCTGGTACTCGGCCAGCACGCTGCGGAAGCGCTCGCTGTCGCCGATCGCCTGGGCCACCACCCGCGAGCGGTAGGCCGAGGCCTCCTCGCCCAGGCGGGCAGCCGTGCCGCGGGCCTTCGGGATGATGTCGTTGGCGTAGGCCTGGCCCTCGTTCTTCAGGCGCTCGCGGTCGGCGCCGGCCTTGACCGCATCGTCGAAGGCCGCCTGCACCTGCTCGGGCGCCTGCACGCTCTGCACGTTGACGTTCGTCACCAGGATGCCCGCCTTGAGCCGGTCGAGCTGGGCCTGGATGGACTTGACCAGATCGACCGCGATCGCGTCGCGCTGCTCGTAGAGCACCGAGTTCATCGTGCTGCGCCCGACGATCTCGCGCACGGCGCTCTCGGCGGCGTGGACGACGGACTCCTCGACGTTGCGGTTCTCGAACAGGAAATCCTTGGCCTGCTTCAGGCGCCACTGCACCGTGAAGCGGATGTCGACGATGTTCTCGTCCTGCGTCAGCATCGAGGAGTCACGCAGGCCGGTGGCCTGCACGACCGCATTGCGTCCGACCTCGGTCGAGCGGGTCTGCGTGACACTGATCGTCTCGTGCGACTGGAACGGGGCCGGCAGCCGGTACTGGATGCCCGCATCGACCGTGCGGCTGAACTTGCCGAAGGTCAGCACGACCGCCTGCTCGCCTTCCTGCACGATGAAGAAGCCGCTGCCCAGCCACAGCAGCGCCGCCACGCCGGCGATCAGGCCGCCACCGATGCCCACGGCACGGCCGTCCGAGCCGCCGCCGGAGGGCTCGGGCGGCGTCGGCGCCCCCTTGCCCCCGAAGAGCCCGCCGAGCTTCTGGTTGAAATCACGCCAGAGCTCGTCGAGGTCGGGCGGCCCGTCGTTGCGCCCGGAGTTCTGCGCGACCGAGCCCCGTGCCGGCCCGCCCAGCGGGCTGGCCAGCTTCCGGACCGCAGCGGCCACCAGATGCAGCGCCGCACCCGCCACGTCGGACGGGGTGGAAGAAACACGTCGCTCAGCCATCGGTTTCGTGTTGTTCATGTCAGGAATTACAACATGCCTCACGCCGCATCCGGCGCTCGTTGAGAAGGGTCCACCGTCTCGGAGCGTCGATCCGGGACGATGGTTCCCTCCCGATCGAAACGAGGATCGGGCTCCGGGACCACGGCAGGCTCGTCGGCCTCCAGCACGATGGCGGCGATGCGGCTGCGCAGCTGCGCCAGCCCCTCGCCGCTGCGGGCGCTGACATGCAGGCGCTCGACGCTGCGCCCCGGCTCGATCTCGAAGAGATCGACCATGTCCCGGGGTCGTGAAGCCTCGTCGAGCGCGTCGATCTTGTTGAAGACGATGAGCTGGCGGATGCCGGCCGCATCGATCTCCTGCAGCACCCGCATCACCTCCTCGATCTGCTCGAGCCGGTTCGGGCTGGCCGCATCGACCACATGCAGCAGCAGGTCGGCGTCGGCCGCCTCCTGCAGCGTGGCCTGGAAGGCCTCGACCAGACCGTGCGGCAGGTCGCGGATGAAGCCGACCGTGTCCGACAGCGAGACGCTGCGGCCCGCATCCTCGAGATAGAGCTGCCGCACCGTGGTGTCGAGCGTGGCGAAGAGCTGGTCGGCCGCATAGCTGCGCGCCTTGACCATCGCGTTGAACAGCGTGCTCTTGCCGGCGTTGGTGTAGCCGACCAGCGAGATGCGGAAGGTGCCGCGACGCTCGCGGGCGCGGCGCTGGGTGCCGCGCTGGCGCTTGACCTTGTCGAGGCGCTCCTTGACCGACTTGATGCGCGTGTCGATCATGCGCCGGTCGAGCTCGATCTGCGTCTCGCCGGGGCCGCCGCGCAGGCCATGGCCGCCGCGCTGGCGCTCCAGGTGCGACCAGCGACGCACCAGCCGGGTGGCCAGATACTGCAGCTTGGCCAGCTCGACCTGCAGCTTGCCCTCGTGGCTGCGCGCGCGCGCGGCAAAGATGTCCAGGATCAGCGCGGTGCGGTCGAGAACCTCGACACCGAGCACCCGCTCGAGATTGCGTTGCTGGGCTGGGCCCAGCGCCTGATCGAAGATGACGCACTGGGCACGATGCTCCAGCACGGTCAGGCGAATTTCCTCCGCCTTGCCCGAACCGACGAAGAGCGCGGGATCGGGAGATTTCCGGCGGGCGATGATGCGGGCGACCGGCAGGTCGCCCGCGGATTCGGCCAGCAGGGCCAGTTCGTCCAGCGAGGGATCGAAGGAGGAACCCGGGCCGAGGTCCACCCCGACCAGAACAGCGCGCGGGGGCGCCGAGGATGCCGTTTCAGTCAAGATGGAGAGAGGCCCCGGACTTTCAGTGCGCGTCCGGAGTTTCGGCCGCGTGGAAATTGACCGGGCGGCCCGGCACGACGGTGGAAATCGCGTGCTTGTAGACCATCTGGGTCACGGTATTGCGCAGCAGCACCACATACTGGTCGAAGGACTCGATATGGCCCTGAAGCTTGATGCCGTTGACCAGGTAGATCGAGACCGGAACATGCTCCTTGCGCAGGAGGTTCAGGAAGGGGTCTTGTAGCAGTTGCCCTTTGTTGCTCACGATATGCTCCGTGTTGGAAAAGTGGAGTCGAAGTGCCGCACGTTATCACACGCGCGAGATCGGGGTCCTGAGAATCAGGAATCCTTTTCCGTGAAGGGATTGCGCGAGGCGCGCAACTCGATGCGCAACGGAGTGCCGACGAGCTTGAAATGCTCGCGGAACCGGCTCTCCAGATAGCGCTTGTACACGTCGGTGACATGCTCCACGGCATTGCCGTGAATCACGATCACCGGCGGGTTCTGCCCACCCTGGTGGGCATAACGCAGTTTCGGGCGGAAGGATCCGGCCCGCTTGGGCTGCTGGAAGGCCACCGCCTCCTGCAGCAGACGGGTCAGCACCGGCGTGGGCATCTTGCAGCGCGCCGAGGTCCAGGAGGCATCGATCGCCTCCCACAGCGGGCCCAGGCCCTGGCGGCGCCGCGCCGAGATGTTGAGCAGCGGCGCGAACTTCAGGAACGACAGCCGCGTCTCGATCGAGCGCTGCAGCATCTGGCGCTGGTACTCGTCGACCGCATCCCACTTGTTGATCGCGATGACGACCGCCCGGCCCGAATCGAGGATGTAGCCGGCGATGTGCGCGTCCTGGTCGGACACGCCCTCGGTGGCGTCGATCAGCAGCAGCACGACATTGGCGTCGGCGATGGCCTGCAGCGTCTTGACCACCGAGAACTTCTCGATCGACTCGAACACCCGGCCCTTGCGGCGCAGGCCAGCGGTGTCGATCAGCTCGTAGCGCTGGCCGCCCCGCTCGAAGGGCACATGGATGGCGTCGCGGGTGGTGCCGGCCTGGTCGAAGGCGACCAGGCGCTCCTCGCCCAGCCAGGTGTTGATCAGCGTCGACTTGCCGACGTTGGGGCGGCCGCACACCGCCAGCCGCACCGGGCGGTCGGCGTCGTCGAGCGCGGCCTCGTCCTCGGCCTCCTCGGGCACCAGGCCCTCGAGCGCCATGTCGATCAGGCTGCGCACGCCCTGGCCGTGGGCCGAGGAGACGGCGATCGGCTCGCCGATGCCCAGCTCGAAGAACTCGGCCAGCTGCGGGCCGTCCTTCATGCCCTCGGCCTTGTTGGCCGCCAGCAGCACGCGCTTGCCGGTCGTGCGCAGGTAGCGCGCGATGTCGTGGTCCTGGGCCGACAGGCCCGCGCGCACATCGACGACGAAGACCACCGCATCCGCCTCGGCCACCGCCTGGCAGGTCTGCTTGGCCATCTCGTGGAAGATGCCCTCGGAGCTGTCGGGCTCGAAGCCGCCGGTGTCGATGACGATGAACTCGTGCTCGCCGACGCGGCCGTCGCCGTAGTGGCGGTCGCGGGTCAGGCCGGCATAGTCCGCGACGATGGCGTCACGGCTGCGCGTCAGGCGGTTGAAGAGCGTGGACTTGCCGACGTTGGGACGTCCGACGAGGGCAATCACGGGTTTCATGGCTCAGATCCGATCTGCGACGCCGCCAGAGATGGGGCCGTCGCGTTGTTGTTGCGAGGAGAGACAGCGCAGGACCGCAGCCCGCACGGGCCGCGGTCCTGCGCTCATTCGGGACGGAAGGCGAAGGCGTTGCCCGAGCGGGTCACCGCCAGCACCGTCAGGCCGGAGCGCACCAGCGGCGCGACGATCGCGCTGCCGTCGGTGGGCAGGCGCAGCAGCGTCTCGCCGCGGTCGCGCGACATCATGTGCAGCCAGCCCTCGGCATCGCCGAAGACGACCGTGGAGCCCACCGCCAGCGGCGCGCTCAGGCCACGGTGGCGCAGCCGGTCGTTCGTCCACGCCACATCACCGCTGCTGCGACGCCAGGCGGTGATCCGGTCACTGGCATCGGCGCCGAAGACGAACTCCGGATCCATCGCCACGCCCTGGGCCCCGGACTGGGGCCGGGTCCACTGGACGGCCGTGCGCTCCGCATTGACGCAGCCGACCGCCGACTGGAAGGCCCGCACGCACACCGTCTCGCCCTGGCGGGCCGGCGGCGCCACCAGGTCGGCCAGGCGCTCGACCTCGTTGGTGCCGCGCGGCGCGGCGAGGGTCATCTGGCCGCGCAGCGCGCCGGTGAGCGGATCGAGCGCCGTCAGACGCGACCCCACCCCGGCCAGCAGCGTGTTGCGGTAGGCCAGCAGCACGCCGGGCTGCTGCAGCGACAGCGCCTCGCCCGAGCGGGGCGTCGACCACAGCAGGCGGCCATCGAAGGCATCGAAGGCCCACAGGCTGCGGTCGATCGCCTGCACGAACACCCGCTCGCCCGCCACCAGCGGCGCGGTGACGACGCGGGAATTGAGCCGGGTGCGCCAGACGATGCGGGCGCTGTCGGTCACCACCAGCTCGTTGTCCTGGGTGACGACGGCCGCATGGCGCCCGTCGCTGCCGACGCCGGCCGAGAGCGGCAGGCCCAGCTCGAGGCGGCTGCGCACCTCGCCGGTGCCGATGTCCAGACTGAGCAGGTGGCCCCGCGCCGAGGCGACCAGGAAACGGTCGCCCAGCACCGCCACCGACAGGCCGGCCACCGGCTCGCCGATGTTCTGGCGCCAGACCTGGCGGCCACCGATCTTGGCCTGCAGGGGCTCCAGCGGCGCCGGCTTGGGCCGCGAGGTCGAGCCACAGGCCGCCAGCAGGGCCGCCAGCGCGGTCAGACCGATCGTGAGCGCACGACGCGCGATCATTGCGATGCTCCTTGGGCGGAGGCTGCCGCCGCCTCCTCGGGGGCGGCGCCGAGCGCGGCCAGCTTGGCCTCGACCAGACGCCGGTAGTCCGCGCCGGCCTCCAGGCCCTTCCAGGCCTGCTGGTAGGCGGCCAGCGCCTCGGCGCGCTGGCCCTTGGCCAGCAGGATGTCGCCGCGGCGGTCGGCCGCCAGCGCCGCGAAGCTCTCGGGCAGGCCGTCGAGCAGGCGCAGCGCCTCGTCGGGCTGCTTGGCGTCGAGCTTCAGCGCGGCCAGACGCAGCCTGGCCACCGCACGGTACTCGTCCTCCTTCGCCTGCGAGGCGACCCATTCGAGGGTCTTGGCCGCGGCGTCGTTCTGGCCCTTGTCGGCCTGGGCCTTGGCCGCCAGCAGGCCGCCCTGCTCGGCGAAGGCGGTCGAGCCGTAGCGCGACTGCAGATCGGCGAACACCTTGGTGGCGCGGTCGGCATCGCCGGCCTGGGCTGCACGCTCGAGCTCGTCGTAGACGCCACCGGCCTTGGAGGCCTGGTCACGCTGCCACCATTGCCAGCCGTTCCAGCCGGCATAGGCGGTCAGCACCACCAGCAGGATGCCCAGGATCAGGTTGCCGAACCTGTTCCAGAAGGCCTTGAGCTGGTCGAGCTGTTCCTGTTCTTCGAGATCGAGATGCGAGGCCATGCGCTGCAATCGTTGTTGGAATGAGGACGGTGGGGATTATGCGGCCAGCGTCGCGGCCCAGCCGGCGACGTCGGCCAGCGGCTGCAGCACCTGCTCGCCGCCACCGCGCAGCGGCTTGACCGCGACCTGACCGGCGGCCAGCTCGTTGCCGCCGAAGACCAGCGCGAAGCGCGCGCCGCTGGCGTCGGCCTTCTTGAACTGCGACTTCATGCTGCCGGGGCCGTCCTTGCCGCCGGCGTGCAGCACCACCTTCAGCCCTTGCGCGCGCAGCGCCTCGGCCGTCACGGTGGCCACGGCCAGCGCCGAGG
>JAUPTP010000090.1 GCA_030918015.1 Pseudomonadota bacterium | reverse complement strand
CGGGGCGGCCAGCTCGGCCCATCGGGATGCGGCGCAGCAGCTCGTCGCGCACCGCCGGATCGAACCAGTCGCTGTGCAGCAGCGGCGACTCGATCAGCGCCGGGGCGATGGCGTTGACCAGCACGCCATCGCGCGCCAGCTCCTTGCCCAGCGTCTTGGTCATCGCCACCACGCCGGCCTTGGCCGCGGCGTAGGCGCCGGCCAGCGCATGGCCTTCCATGCCGGCGGCCGAGGCGACATTGACGATGCGGCCGTGGCCTGCGGCGCGCATGTGTGGCACCACCGCGCGGCACATCAGGAACTGGCTGGTGAGGTTCAGGTCGAGGTCGCGCCGCCAGGCGGCGATGTCGACCTCCCACAGCGGCACCATCGCGCTGCCGCGGCCGGCGTTGTTGACCAGGATGTCCAGCCGGCCGAAGGCCTCCAGCGCCTGCGCCAGCAGGCGCGGCCCCAGCGTCTCGTCGCAGACATCGCCCTCGCAGGCCTCGGCCCGGCCGCCGGCGGCGCGCAGCGTCTCGGCGGTGCGCCGGGCTGCGGGGCCGTCCAGATCGACCGCCAGCACCGACACGCCCAGCGCGGCCAGCCGGGCGCAGACCGCCTGGCCGATGCCGCCGCCGGCGCCGGTCACGATGGCCGCCTGGCCGGTCAGGGAGACGGAGATGGGCGGCAGTGTCGGGGCGGCTGAGGCGGGCATGCGGGTTCCTGTGGAGATCTGAGGGGCGAAGGCGGAGGGTCCGTCTTGTGGACTTTGTGCTTGAGAAATTTGCGCTTGATGGGTGGCGCTTTTCGTTGAATGGCGCTTAGTATTTGTTCTGACACACATCAACAGCCACAGATTTAGTCCACAGAATGGACCCACGAATTCAGGATTTCCCCAGCCCGGGACCGGGCGCCGACAGCGCGCGGCCCCAGGTCGTCGAGCGGGTGGCGCGGGTGCTGGCCGCGGTCTCATGCCAGGGCGCGGCCGGGGCGCAGCTCAAGCAGCTGGCGCTCGACACCGGCATTGCGCGGCCGACGGTGCACCGCCTGCTCGGCGAGCTGGCGGCGGTGGGCTATGTGCAGCAGCGGCCCGACCGGCGCTGGACGCTGGGGCCGGCGCTGTTCGCGCTCGGGCTGTCGGCGCCCACGCCGATCCGCGACCTGCAGGCGGTGCGGCGCATCGCGCAGTCGCTGGCCGACGACTGCGGCGACGTGGTCTATGTCGCGCTGCGCCGCCTCGACGGCGTGCACTACCTGCTGCGCTGCGAGGGCAGCTACCCGATCCGCACCCACCTGGTGGCCGCCGGCGACACCAAGCCGCTGACCGCCGGCTACGCCGGCCTGGCGCTGCTGGCCACGCTCGACGAGGCCGAGCAGCGCCAGCACATCCAGCGCATGGCGCTGGACGCGCCCAGCGACTGGGTCGAGCACAACCGCTGGGCGGTCGAGCGCACGATCCGCGAGAAGCTCGCCGAGGTGGCGCATCGCGGCTGGTGTGCCGGCCCGAACGTGGTGATGCCTGGCGTGGCCGGCATGGCGGCGCCCGTGCCCTCGCGCTCGCGCCGGCCCTACATGGCGCTGTCGATCTCGGCGGTCGAGCAGCGCCTGCATCCCGAGCGCGTCGCCGCGCTCGCCCCCTGCCTGCTGGCGGCCGCGCACGCCATCGGCACCTTCATCGACTGATTCCTCCCGACCATGACCGATCCTGTCGCCCGCCCTGCCTCCTCATCCTCCGCCCTGCCGCGGCCGCTGGCCCTGGTCACCGGCGGCCTGCGCGGCATCGGCCGCGCGATCGCCGAGCACCTGGCCGCCGAGGGCTTCGACCTGGCCGTGGTCGACCTCGATGCGCCGGGCGATCTCGCCGACACGCTGCTGACGGCGCTGGCCGGCGCGGGCGCGCAGGCGCGCTACGCCCGGCTCGACATCGCCGATCTGGCTGCGCACGGCCCGGTGCTCGACGCGCTGGCGGCCGATTTCGGCCGGCCGGTCGACTGCCTGGTCAACAACGCCGGCATCGCCAGCCGGCCGCTGACCGATGTGCTCGACATCGCCCCGGAGGCCTTCGACCGCTCGCTGTCGATCAACCTGCGCGGCACCTTCTTCCTGACCCAGGCGGTGGCGCGGCGCATGCTGGCGGTGCCGGCATCGGCGGGCGTGCCGCGCTCGGTGATCGTCATCACCTCGATCGCGGCCGAGCTGGTCTCCACCGACCGCGCGCCCTACTGCATCGGCAAGTCGGCGCTGTCGACGGTGACGCGGCTGTTCGCGACCCGGCTGGCGGCGCACGGCATCGCGGTGCACGAGGTGCGCCCGGGCTTCATCCGCACCGACATGACCGCCTCGGCCGGCACCGAGGTCATCGACCGCTGGATCGCCGAGGGCCGGGTGCCGGTGCCGCGCTGGGGCACGCCGCAGGATGTCGGCCAGGTGGTGGCCACGCTGGCCGGCGGCCGGCTGCCCTACACCACCGGTCAGCCGATCTGGGTGGCCGGCGGGCTCAACATCGCACGCGCCACCTGATCGGCGTCGGGGGCGGCTTGTTCCAGGGCAAATCCAGCCGCTCCGGGCCGGTGCAGCCCGGGGGGCGCTGCCGTATGCTGCGCGCTGACCCCGTCACCACGCAGGCCCTCCCGTGGACCACCACTTCCTCACCCCCCTCTTCGCCCCGAAGTCGATCGTCGTCTTCGCGGGCCATCCCGATCACCTGGACGAGGCGCCGCCGCTCACGCGCACGATGCTGGCGGAGCTGCGTGCGGGGGGCTTCGGCGGCTCGCTGAACTTCCTCGATGTCGACATGACCGGCACGCTGTCCGATCTGGCGCATTCCCGGGCAGACCTGGCGATCATCGCGCTGCCGCACGAGCGCATCGCCGCGGCGGTGGAGATCGCCGGGCGCATCCATTGCCGGGCGGCGCTGGTGGTGTCGACCGGCCTGCCCAGCAGCCGCTGCAGCGAGCTGCACGACATCGCGCGGCGCCACGGCATGCATCTGCTGGGGCCCAACTCGCTGGGCTTCCAGCGGCCGCTGCTCAAGCTCAACGCGAGCGTGGCGGGGCGGCTGGCCGCGCCGGGGCCGCTCGGGCTGGTGTGCCAGTCGGGGGCGCTGACCGCCTCCATCCTCGACTGGGCGGCGCGCAACGCGGTGGGCTTTTCCACCGTCGTCTCGCTGGGCGCCAACACCGCGGTCGACCTGCCGCAGGTGCTCGACTTCCTGGCCAACGACGCCACCACCCAGAGCATCCTGGTCTACATGGAGGGCATCCACGACGCGCGGCGCTTCATGAGCGCGCTGCGCGCGGCCGCCTTCGCCAAGCCGGTCGTCGTGATGAAGGCCGGTCGCCAGCCGGCGGGCTCGACCGCGGCGCTGACGCATTCGGCCGCGATCGTGGGGTCGGACGATGTCTTCGAGGCGGCGCTGCGCCGCGCCGGCGTGGTGCGGGTGAGCTCGTTCACGCAGCTGTTCTCGGCCGCGAAGTGCCTGGCCTCGCGCTACAAGCCGGTCGGCAAGGGGCTGGCGATCATCACCAACGGCGGCGGCCCGGCGGTGCTGGCGGCCGACCGCGCCAACGAGGTCGGGCTGGACGTGGCGCGGCTGGTGTCCACCGGGCGCACCGAGCTGGCGCCGTCGCTGGCGCCGCACGCCACGCTGGAGTCGGTGATCGACCTGGGCGAGGAGGCCACGCCGGCGCAGTTCAAGGCCGCGCTGCTGGCCTGCGCCAAGGACCGTGCGGTCCACGGCGTGCTGGTGATCTACAGCCCCAAGCTCGACAGCGACCCCGACGGCGTGGCGCAGATCGTCTGCGACCACATCCACCACATGGCCAAGCCGGTGCTGACCTGCTGGATGGGCGACGAGCGGGTGCGCGACGCGCGCATCAAGCTCAACAGCGCGCTGATTCCGACCTTCCGCACGCCCGAGGCGGCGGTGGATGCCTTCGCCAATGTCGCGAACTTCTACCAGAACCAGCAGCTGCTGCAGCAGACGCCCCCGCCGCTGTCGCAGCTGGCCATGCCCGACACCGAGGGCGCGCGGCTGCTGATCGAGGGGGTGCTGGCCGAGCGGCGCAAGGTGCTCACCGAGATGGAGTCCAAGGCGCTGCTGGCGGCCTATCACATCCCGGTCACGCGCACGATGCTGGCGCGCTCGGCCAACGAGGCGATGCTGATCGCCAGCCAGCTCGGCTACCCGGTGGCGCTGAAGATCGACTCGCCCGACATCAGCCACAAGTCCGACGTGCAGGGCGTGGCGCTGAACGTCTCCACCGCCGCGCAGGTGCGCGACGGCTTCAACGACATGCAGGCGGCGGTGCGCCGGGTGCAGCCCAAGGCGCGCATCAACGGCGTGACCATCCAGCCGATGGCGGCCAAGCGCCGGGGCCGCGAGATCTTCATCGGCCTGACCACCGACGATCCCTTCGGCCCGGTGATCACCTTCGGCGCGGGCGGCACGATGATCGAGCTGATCGCCGACCGCGCGATGGAGCTGCCGCCGCTCAACCAGTTCCTGGCGCGCCGGCTGATCGAGCGCGCGCGCATCGCCACGATGCTGGGCGAGTGGCGCGGCGCGCCCGCGGTCGACCTGGAGGCGGTCGAGCAGATCCTGCTGCGGGTGTCCGAGATGGTCTGCGAGCTGCCGCAGCTGCGCGAGATGGACATCAACCCGATCATCGTCGACGAGAGCGGCGCGGTGGCGGTGGATGCGCGCATCGTCATCGACCATGCCGGCCCGACCGCGCGCGACTACCAGCACCTGGCGATCCTGCCCTATCCGAGCCGCTACGAGCGCGAGTGGCCGATGAAGGGCGGCGACCTCTACACGATCCGGCCGATCCGCCCGGACGACGCCGACATGCTGCAGGCCTTCACCCGCGCGCTGTCGGAGGAGAGCCGCTACTTCCGCTTCGCCAGCGCGATGCACGAGCTGCCCGCGCGCATGCTGGCGCGCTACACGCTGATCGACTACGACCGCGAGATGGCGCTGGTGGCGGTGCACACCGACCGGGTGCTGGGCGAGGACGGCGAGTTCGTCGAGACCGAGAAGATCATCGGCGTGTCGCGCTACATCACCAACCCGGACCAGACGACCTGCGAGTTCTCGCTGGTGGTGTCGGACGACTACAAGGGCCAGGGCCTGGGCTCGCGGCTGATGCTGTCGATCGAGGACTTCGCCCGCGACAAGGGGCTGGCCGACATCGAGGGGCTGGTGCTGGCCAACAACCCGAACATGCTGCGGCTGATGCGCGGCCTGGGCTACGAGGTGCGCGCCTTCACCGAGGACCCGGACTTCAAGATGGTGGTCAAGGCCCTCTGAGGCCGAGCTCGCGCAGCCGCTCGTCGAGGTAGCTGGCGGCGGTGTGGCGCGCCGACAGCCGCACCTCCGGGCGCGGGTGCAGGAACAGCGGCATCGCCATGCGCGCCCGCCGCGCCGCCTCGCCCACCGGCCGGGCGACGCGGTGGGTGGTCGACGGAAAGACGCCGCCGCTGGCCTCCTGCAGCATGTCGCCGGTGTTGACCACCAGCCAGCCGACATCGCCGGGCACGTCGCGCCACAGGCCGTCGCGGCCGAGCACCTGCAGGCCCGGCTCGCGCGCGGCCGGCAGCACGGTGAGCAGGTTGATGTCCTCATGCGCGGCCGCGCGCATCGCCCCGGCCGGCTCGTCGCCGCGCAGCGGCGGATAGCGCAGGATGCGCAGCAGCGTCTGCCGGCTGCCGGCGATCATCTCCGGCAGCGGCTGTGGAAAACTTCTGCGTGCCGCCTCGGGCGCGTGCGTCTGCACCCAGTCGAGCAGCTGCGCCGCCAGCGCCTCGGCCTGCGCGCGGTAGCGCAGCGCAGCATCGGACAGCTCCTGGGGATAACGTCCGCCGGGGTAGTGGTGGAAGAAGGCCTTCAGATCCTTCTCGGTCTGGCCCTTGGCGGTCTCGGAGCGCTCGGGGCCGACATAGCCGTCCTGGGTCAGCGGGTCGAAGCGACAGTTGTCCACAGCCGGCGAGGCCAGCCAGGGGGCCCACTCGGCCTCGATCCGGCGCAGCAGCGCCGCGTCGATCGGGTGATGGGTCAGCACCGCGAAGCCGGTGTGCAGCAGGCTGTGGACAAATCGGGGCGGTGCCTCGGCGGCGCGCCAGTCGATCACCGCCACCTGCTGCGCGGCTGTGGACAACTCAGTCGGCACGGGGCTCGGGGGACGGGTCATCGGCAACTCCGGAAGCGGTCGGGGCGGGCTGTGGAGAAGTCGGCACCGGATACTTGCGCGCGTTCAGACCGATCTTGCGCTCGACCGCCGCCTCGAGGTCGATGCCGCAACGATCCGCGATCTGCAGCAGATAGACAAGAACATCGGCGATCTCCTCGCCGACATGCTGCTGGCGCGCGGCATCGGAGGCGATGTCGGCCGCCTGCTCGGGGCTGAGCCACTGGAAGATCTCGACCAGCTCGGCGGCCTCGACCACCATCGCCATCGCGAGGTTCTTGGGGTTCTGGTACGGCTCCCAGCCGCGTTCGGCGGAGAAGGCGCGCAGGCGGGTCTGCAGGCTGTGGATATCCATGCCGGGCAGTGTGCATGATGGCGGCATGAACGCAAGCCTCCCCCTTTCTTCAGAGTTATCCACAGGCTGGCCGGACGGCGAGCGGCCCGCGATCGCGCTGGTGGGCGCCGGCCGGGTGGCGCAGGCGCTGGCGATCGCGCTGGAACGCTGCGGCGTGGCGGTGGCGGCCATCGGCAGCCGGCGCTCTGCGCTCGGTCCGGGCTGGCCGGAAAGTTGTCCACAGCCGATTTGTCCACAGGCGGCGGTCGATGCCGCCGCTCTGGTGCTGCTGACGGTGCCTGACGACCACATCGCCGCCTGCGCTGAGGCGCTGCATTGGCGCCCCGGGCAGGCGGTGGTGCACTGCAGCGGCGCCACCGAGGTCGCAGCGCTGGCGGGTGCGGCGCGGGCGGGCGCGGCCACCGGCGGCTTCCATCCGCTGCAGATCTTCTCGGATCCGCTGCGTGCGGCCGATCGACTGGCGGGCAGCACGGTGGCGATCGAGGCCGAGGCCGGCAGCGCGCTGGAGCGCACGCTGCAGACCCTGGCGCGGGTGCTGGGCCTGCGCCCGATCGTGCTGCCGCCGGGCATGCGGGCGCGCTATCACGTCGCTGCCGGCTATGCCGCCAGCTTCCTGCTGCCGGTGCTGGCCGAGGCGGCGGGCCTGTGGAAAACCTTCGGCGTCGACGAGGCCGAGGCGCTGGCGGCGCTGCTGCCGCTGGCGCGCGGCACGCTCGATGCGGTCGAGGGCCGCGGCCTGGCCGGCGCGGTGTCCGGGCCGATCGCGCGGGGCGACGACGGCGTGGTCGGCGCGCATCTGGCCGCGCTGGCGGCGATCGGCCCGGCGGCAGGCGACTTCTACCGCCGGCTGGCGCGCCCGCAGGTGGCGCTGGCGCACGAGGCGGGTCGCCTGGATGCGGCGGCCGTGGCCCGGCTGCGGGCGCGGCTGGAATAATCCCGGGTTCACTGTTCTTCACATGACATGACTCCGGACGCGTTCTGCATCACATCTGTTTCGACGCGCCTGGTGCGTGCGGGGCTGGCCACGCTGGTGGCGCTGGTCCTGGGGGCCTGCGGCGGCGGCGACAGCAGCGACGAGGTCCCCGCCGCGGAGGCGACCAGCGGCCACTGGATCGTCGACCAGGACTACGGCGGCTACCGGCTGATCTACGACTGCACCGACCGCACCGCGCTGCACTACCGCTACACGCTGCAGGC
>JAUPTP010000089.1 GCA_030918015.1 Pseudomonadota bacterium | reverse complement strand
ACGGCCGCCCGCTCGAGACGCTGCTGGCCACCTGGGGCATCTCGCTGGTGCTGATGCAGGGCGTGCGCAGCCTGTTCGGCGCGCAGAACGTCGCGGTCGAGAACCCGGCGTGGCTGTCGGGCGGCGTGCAGGTGCTGTCCAACCTGATCCTGCCCTACAACCGGCTGGCGATCATCGCCTTCGCCTTCCTGGTGCTGGGCGGTGTCACGCTGATGATCAACAGGACGCGCCTGGGCCTGTTCGTGCGCGGGGTCACCCAGAACCGCCGCATGGCCGCCTGCGTGGGCATCCCGACCGCGCGCATCGACACCTATGCCTTCAGCCTGGGCGCGGGCATCGCCGGTCTGGCGGGCTGCGCGCTCAGCCAGGTCGGCAATGTGGGGCCCGATCTGGGCCAGGGCTACATCGTCGACGCCTTCATGGTGGTGGTCACCGGTGGCGTGGGCCAGCTCGCCGGCACGGTCTACGCCGCGCTGGGCCTGGGCGTGCTCAACAAGTTCCTCGAGGGCTTCGCTGGCGCGGTGCTGGCCAAGATCATGGTGCTGGTGTGCATCGTGGTCTTCATCCAGAAGCGTCCGCAAGGCCTGTTTGCCATGAAGGGCCGGAGTGCCGAAGCATGAGTGCCACCCCGATGACCTCCTCCCCGATGACGTCCCTGGACCTGACGCCGCGCCGCGGCCTGCTGCTCGGCCCGAAGGGCTGGGCGGCGGTGATGGCCGCCGCCGTCACCGTGACGGTGCTGGCGCCGCTGCTCAACCTGGTGGTGCCCGAGGGCCACGCCTTCCATCTCAGCGACTACGCGGTGGCGCTGACGGCCAAGATCATGTGCTACGCCATCTGCGCGCTGGCGATGGACCTGATCTGGGGCTACACCGGCATCCTGAGCCTGGGCCACGGCCTGTTCTTCGCGCTGGGCGGCTACGGCATGGGCATGTACCTGATGCGCCAGATCGGCCGCGACGGCAACTACAAGAGCGACCTGCCCGACTTCATGGTCTTCCTGGACTGGAAGGAACTGCCCTGGGCGTGGACCTTCTCGGACAGCTTCCTGTTCCAGATGGCGATGGTGGTGCTGGTGCCGGGGCTGCTGGCGCTGGTCTTCGGCTTCTTCGCCTTCCGCAGCCGCATCAAGGGCGTGTACTTCTCGATCATCACGCAGGCGATGACCTTCGCGGCGATGCTGCTGTTCTTCCGCAACGAGACCGGCTTCGGCGGCAACAACGGCTTCACCGACTTCAAGCGCATCCTGGGCGTGCCGATCGCGCTGCCCGAGACCCGCATGGTGCTGTTCGTGCTGACCGGGCTGACGCTGATCGGCTGCTATCTGATGGCGCGCTGGATCGTGCACAGCAAGTTCGGCCGGGTGCTGCAGGCGATCCGCGACGCCGAGAGCCGGGTGATGTTCACCGGCTACGACCCGCTGGCCTACAAGCTGGCGATCTGGACGCTGTCGGCGGTGATGTGCGCGGTGGCCGGGGCGCTCTATGTGCCGCAGGTCGGCATCATCAACCCCGGCGAGATGAGCGCCGCGGCCTCGATCGAGATCGCGATCTGGGCGGCGGTGGGCGGGCGCGCCACGCTGATCGGCCCGATCCTGGGCGCCTTCTTCGTCAACGGCGCCAAGAGCTGGTTCACCCAGGTCTTCCCGGAGTTCTGGCTGTATTTCCTCGGCGCGCTGTTCATCGCGGTGACGCTGTTCCTGCCGCAGGGCATCGTCGGCCTGTTCGACAAGTTCTCGTCCAAGAAGAAGGAGACCCGCGCATGACGCCCGACCTGATGGAATCGATGCACGAGGTGCGCGCGCGCCACGAGGCGCGCCTGGCCGGCCAGGCCGGCGAGTCCGGCGGGGACGCGGCCTTCGGACGGCTGCTGCATGCCGGCCAGCCCGACTTCACGCAGGGCGTGGCGCTCTACCTGGACGACATCACCGTCAGCTTCGACGGCTTCCGGGCGCTGAACCAGCTGAGCCTGGCGATCAACGTCGGCGAGCTGCGCTGCATCATCGGCCCCAACGGCGCCGGCAAGACGACCATGATGGACGTCATCACCGGCAAGACCCGGCCGGACGCGGGCAAGGCCTCGTTCGGCTCGACCATCGACCTGCTGCGCCTGCGCGAGAACGAGATCGCGCAGATCGGCATCGGCCGCAAGTTCCAGAAGCCCACCGTCTACGAGCAGCTCAGCGTGTTCGAGAACCTGGAGCTGGCGCTCAAGGCCGACCGGCGCGCGCGCGCCAGCCTCTTCCACCGCCTCTCGGGCGAGCAGCTCGACCGCATCGGCGAGATCCTGACGCTCATCCACCTCAAGGGCGAGGCGCAGCGCACCGCGGGCCTGCTCAGCCACGGCCAGAAGCAGTGGCTGGAGATCGGCATGCTGCTGATGCAGGACCCCAAGCTGCTGCTGCTCGACGAGCCGGTGGCCGGCATGACCGACGAGGAGACCGAGCGCACCGCCGAGCTGTTCCTGAGCCTGGAGGGCCGGCACTCGCTGGTGGTGGTCGAGCACGACATGAAGTTCGTCGACCAGCTCACCGAGGGGCGCAAGAAGGTCACCGTGCTGCACGAGGGCAGCGTGCTGGCCGAGGGCCGGCTCAGCGAGGTGCAGGCCAACGAGAAGGTGGTCGAGGTCTACCTCGGCCGATGACGCCCAGATTCACCAGGAAAGGAGCGACGCGATGCTGAAGGTTTCCGGTCTGCACCAGTATTACGGCGGCTCGCACATCCTGCGCGGGCTCGATTTCGAGGCCCGGCTCGGCGAGGTGACGGTCGTGCTGGGGCGCAACGGCGTGGGCAAGACCACGCTGCTCAAGAGCCTGATGGGCGTGGTGCCGATCCGCAGCGGCGCGGTGCTGCTGGACGGCGCCGACATCTCGAAGGACACCTCCTACGACCGGGTGCGCCAGGGGATGGGCTATGTGCCGCAGGGCCGCGAGATCTTCGGCCGGCTCACCGTCGAGGAGAACCTGCGCATGGGCCTGGCGAGCCGGCCGGCGCGCACGCCGATCCCGCCGGAGCTGTTCGAGCTGTTTCCGATCCTGAAGCAGTTCATGCACCGCCGCGGCGGCGACCTCTCGGGCGGCCAGCAGCAGCAGCTGGCGATTGCGCGGGCGCTGGCGCCGGGGCCGAAGCTCTTGATCCTCGACGAGCCGACCGAGGGCATCCAGCCCAGCATCATCAAGGACATCGGCCGCGTGATCCGCATGCTGGCCGACCGCGGCGACATGGCCATCGTGCTGGTCGAGCAGTTCTACGACTTCGCCGCCGAGCTGGCCGACCAGTACCTGGTGATGGAGCGCGGCGAGATCATCCAGCGCGGCCGCGGCAAGGACATGGAGGCCGAGGGGGTGCGGCAGCTGATGGCGATCTGAGCGCGATCCGAGCGCATTCGCGCCCGGCACGCCTGCGGCGAGCCCCTAGACTCGCCGCATGTCTGCCTCATTTCCTTTCCGCGTCGCCGTCGTCGGCGGCGGTCCCGCCGGCCTGATGGCCGCCGATGTCCTGCTCGCCGCCGGCGTGCAGGTCGAGCTCTTCGACGCCATGCCCTCGGTCGGGCGCAAGTTCCTGCTCGCCGGCAAGGGCGGGCTCAACATCACCCATGCCGAGCCGGAGGCCGCCTTCCGCGGCCGCTACCGCGAGCGCGCGCCTGAGGTCGGCGCCTGGCTCGACGGCTTCGGCCCCGAGGCGCTGCGCGACTGGGTGCATGCGCAGGGCATTGCGACCTTCGTCGGCAGCTCCGGCAAGGTCTTTCCCGAGGGCATGAAGGCTGCGCCACTGCTGCGCGCCTGGCTGCACCGGCTGCGCGCGGCCGGGCTGGCGCTGCATGCGCGCCACCGCTGGACCGGACAGCTCGAGGCCGCGCAGGGCGGCGGCTGGACGCTCGGCTTCGACACGCCGCAGGGGCCGCGGGCGAGCACGCACGATGCGGTCGTGCTGGCGCTGGGCGGCGCGAGCTGGGCGCGGCTGGGCTCGGACGGCGCCTGGCAGCCGTGGCTGGCCGGGCAGGGCGTCGACGTGGCGCCGCTGGTGCCGGCCAACTGCGGCTTCGACATCGCCTGGAGCGACTTCCTGCGCGAGCGCCACGCCGGCACGCCGCTGAAGAACGTGCGCCTGAAGTTCACCGATCGCACCGGCCAGGTCTTCGACCGCCTGGGCGAGGCGGTGCTGGGCGCCGGCGGGCTGGAGGGCAATCTGGTCTATGCCGCCAGCGCGCTGCTGCGCGACGAGATCGCCGCCTGCGGCCACGCCGACATCGCGCTCGACCTGCTGCCGGCCAAGGACGAGGCGACGCTGGCCGCCGCGCTGGCCCGGGGGCGCGGCGCGCGCTCGATGATCAACCACCTGAAGGAGCAGGCCGGCATCCACGGCGTGCGCGCGGCGCTGCTGCGCGAGGGGCTGGATGCGCCGGCCTGGCAGGCGCTGTGCGCGGATCCGGTGGCGCTGGCCGCGCGCATCAAGGCGCTGCCGCTGCGGCTGCTGGCCGCGCGCCCGATCGACGAGGCGATCAGCAGCGCCGGCGGCGTGCGCTTCGAGGCGATGGACGCGCGGCAGATGCTCTCGGCGCTGCCGGGCGTCTTCTGCGCCGGCGAGATGATCGACTGGGAGGCCCCGACCGGCGGCTACCTGCTGACGGCCTGCCTGGCCAGCGGGCGGGCGGCGGGGCAGGGGGTGCTGGACTGGCGATGATTTGTCATGGACATCTCAAGTCGTGTCGGTGGGGGCCGATAGAAACATCCTGTTTTCGGCCATCGTTTGTGCCATGCCTGCAGACTCCTCGCTGGACTCCGGGCGCTTGCCGCGGGTTGTCGTCGTCCTGGTGCTGACCTCCTGGATCGTGCTGTCCGGGGCGGCTCTCTGGTGGCTGCGTCCGCAGCCTGCGCGGGCGGACATCTGTCTCCAGCGTTGACCTGCGGCATGGGGTGCTCTTGTTTCGGGGAAATGTCTTGGACAGTGTTGATCTGCAGAACCGGCAGTTCTATCGCCGTGCCCATCGCATGGCGATCATCTGTGCCGGCGCCCATCTGCTGCTGTGCCTGCCTCGACGCACCAGCTGCTGAGCACGATGCAGCAGATCGACGCCAACAGCCGGCGCATGTCCGAGATCATCGCGGCCATCGACGGCATCGCCTTCCAGACCAACATCCTGGCGCTCAATGCCGCGGTGGAGGCGGCGCGGGCCGGCGAGCAGGGCCGCGGCTTCGCGGTGGTGGCCAACGAGGTGCGCTCGCTGGCCCAGCGCAGCGCCGCTGCGGCCCGCGACGTGCGCGGCCTGATCCAGGCCGCGGTGGCCAGTGTCGGCGAGGGCAACCAGATCGCGCGCGGCACCGGCCAGGCGCTGGGCGAGATGGAGGGGCTGATCTCCCGCGCCCAGGCGCTGATGCACCAGACCGCCGAGGCCACCCGCCACGGACAGCCCCGGCTGGAGGCGCTGGGCCAGTCCTTGCAGGACATCGACGGCGCCATGCAGCAGAACGCCGCCTTCGTCGAGCAGCTGGGCGCGGCGACGATGGCGCTGCGTGAGCAGGAAACCGGGTTGAGGCAGGCATTGGCCTCGCTGCAGCACGATGCATCCACCCGCCAGCCCGCCTGACGCTGAAAAAAAGACGCCCTCCGGGCAGGAGGGCGTCCAGACCAGAGTGAGACCGCGTCGGAGCGGGCTCCGGTCCTCATGCATCGCGAGAGCTCATCAAGAGGTTGAGGCCGACGGGCGCACACCGGGTGAGTAGGCCGGCGTTCACGCGCACGCGTCAACCTGGGGTCGAGGTTAGCAGCGCATGCGCCGCACGCCGAGCCCGCTTTTCCGGATCGGTTCGTGAGGCGGCACGCTGGCCATCGGAAGGCGTGAATATCCGACGGATCCGGTCTGGATCGGCTCAGCCTGCGCTGTCGTCGGTGTAGACAAGCTGGGCCTGCGCGCCGCACTGCGCGGCCCACTGCGCCAGCGCCTCGTCGCTGGGCCAGAAGCGCGAGCGCTCGCCCAGGTCGATGTCGCCCACCGCCTGCTCGCGCACGATGCGCAGGCGCACCGGCACGCCGCGGGTCAGCGTCTCGCCGAACTCGGTGTCTTCCTGCTTCGGCGGATGCGCGGCCAGCACCGCGTCGAGCGGCGGCAGCGTGCGCCCCACCACCACGCGCAGGAAGCGCGCATGGCGGCAGCGCGCCTCGGCCAGGTCCGAGATCTGCTGCACGTTGAAGCGCAGGCCGCCGCTGAAGCGGTCGGGCTGGACCTTGCCGGTCAGGATCAGCAGCTCGTCGTCCTTGAGCCGCTCGGTGTTGGCGTTGAGCAGCTCCTCGGCCACCACCGCCTCGATCGCGCCGCTCTTGTCGTCGAGCTTGAAGATCGCCGCGCGGCCGCGCTGGCCGTTGACGATGCGCAGGTCGGCGACGATGCCCGCCACCGTCTGTGGCTCGCGGCTGTCTTGCAGGTCGGCGATCTCGCGGCGCACGAACTGGCGCACCTCCGGGCCGCTCTGGTCGAACAGATGGCCCGAGAGGTAGTAGCCGATGGCGACCTTCTCGTGCGACAGGCGGGTCTTCACGTCCCAGGGCTCGACGGCCGGATAGTCGGGCTCGCGGGTGGAGCTGCCGTGCGCGTCCGCCTCGTCGCCGAAGTCGAACAGGCCGCCCTGGTCGGCATGCGCGGCCTGGTTGTCGGCGTACTCGAAGGCCAGGGTCACGCTGGCCAGCAGCTGCGCGCGTCCGTCCAGTCCGAGCGGATGGAGCCGGTCGAAGGCGCCGGCCTTGATCAGCGCCTCGACCACGCGCTTGTTCAGGCTCTTCCTGTCGACGCGGTGCGCGAAGTCGAAGATCGAGCGGAACGGGCCGCCCTCGGCGCGCGCGCGCAGGATGGCCTCGATCGCGCCCTGGCCGGTGCCCTTGATCGCGCCCAGGCCGTAGCGGATGAGCTTGTCGCCCGCCTTGCCCGGCGCCGGCTCGAAGCGGTAGACGCCGACGTTGACGTCCGGCGCCTCGAAGGCGATGCCGAAATGCTTGGTGGCGTCGTCGCGCAGGATCTTGAGCTTGTCGGTGTCGTCGAGCTCGATGGTCATGTTCGCCGCGAAGAACTCGGCGGCGTGATGGACCTTGATCCAGCCGGTGTGATAGGCCAGGAGCGAATAGGCGGCGGCGTGCGACTTGTTGAAGCCGTAGCCGGCGAACTTCTCCATCAGGTCGAAGACCTCGTCGGCCTTGTCCTGGTCGATGCCCTTCTTCGCGGCGCCCTCGCGGAACAGCAGGCGGTGCTGCGCCATCTCCTCGGGCTTCTTCTTGCCCATCGCGCGGCGCAGCATGTCGGCGCCGCCGAGGCTGTAGCCGCCCAGCACCTGGGCGGTCTGCATCACCTGCTCCTGGTAGACCATGATGCCGTAGGTCTCGGAGAGCATCTCCGCCACCGCCGGGTGCGGGTAGTCCACCGCTTCCTTGCCGTGCTTGCGCGCGACAAAGCTGGGAATCAGGTCCATCGGGCCGGGGCGGTACAAGGCGTTGAGCGCAATCAGGTCTTCCAGGCGACTGGGCTTGGCGTCCTTGAGCATGCGCTGCATGCCGGTACTTTCAAACTGAAACACGGCCTCGGTCTGCCCTTGCGAGAACAACTGGTACACCTTGCGGTCGTCCAACGGCAGGTTCTCGTAGGCGAACTGTTCCTGCCCGGCATGGCGCTTGCGGATGAACTCGGCCGCAATCTCCAAAATGGTGAGGGTGGCCAGGCCCAAGAAGTCGAACTTGAC
>JAUPTP010000088.1 GCA_030918015.1 Pseudomonadota bacterium | reverse complement strand
CGAAGACCCGCAGCACCTCGGCCAGGCTGTTCTTGCCCAGGCGCTCGGCGATGGTCTCGATGTGCCACCAGTTCGGCGCCACCGGCGCCTTGAAGTGGCGCGGCGCCTTGGGCGCGCGCGGCATCAGGAGTCGCAGCTGCTTGAGCGCGCTCGGCTCGGCCTCCTTGAGCACGCCGGCGAAGCCTTCCTCGTGGATGCCGAAGCGTCCGGCTCGGCCGGCGATCTGGTGCACCTCGGACTCGGTCAGCGAGCGGTCGCCCTGGCCGTCGAACTTGGTCAGCGTGCTGAACAGCACCCGGCGCACCGGCAGGTTCAGGCCCATGCCGATCGCGTCGGTGGCGATCAGGATGTGCGACTGCCCTTGCGCGAAGCGCTCGGCCTCGCGCCGGCGCACCTCAGGGGGCAGGGCGCCATAGATCACCGACACCGGCGTGCCGTCGGCCGAGGCCTGGTCGCGCAGCATCAGCACGTCGCGGCGGCTGAAGGCCACCACCGCATCGCCCTTCTTCAGCGCATGCAGCGACACCGGCGCGGGCAGCAGCTCGACATGCTGCTTGCGCTCGAAGCGGCGCACCGTGACCTGCTCGCCGCACAGGCCCAGCAGGTTGCGCAGCGCCTCCACCGCATAGTCCGAGCAGATGATCAGCAGCTCCTTGGCCGGCACGCCGACGATGGCCTGCGTCCAGGCCCAGCCGCGGCTGGGGTCGAAGATCATCTGCGCCTCGTCGATCACCGCCACCTCGATCGGCGTGTTGGTGTCGACCATCTCGATGGTGCTGGAGATGACGCGCGCGTCCGGCGCCGGCACGTTCTCCTCGCCGGTGCGCAGCGAGCAGGGCACGCCGCGCGCGGCCAGCCGGTCGCGGCCCTCCAGCGCGAGCAGGCGCAGCGGCGCCAGATAGGCGCCCTTGGCGGCCTGCGCCAGGCGCTCGAAGGCCTGGTAGGTCTTGCCGCTGTTGGGCGGGCCGACGAAGAGCGTGACCTGGCGCTGCAGGCGCCGCGCCGGGCCGAAGCTGTCGGGATAGCCCTGGAAGGCGAGCTCGTCGTTCAGGTCCTCGAGCGTGTCCTGCTCGTGGACGCGGTGCACCCAGCGCTCGAAGGCGCGCTGGCAGGCGGCGATCAGCGTCTCGGCGGCCTGGGGCTGCGCGCACTCGGCCTGCAGCGCGGGCTCGAGCGAGCCGAGCTGGTCGTCGGCGAAGGCCTGCGCGCGCTCGACCAGTGCGTCGAGCTGCGCGGTCAGCTCGGCCGCCTGCGGGTGGCCGGGCAGCGCGGAGAGCGCGCGCACCAGCGCCGGGCGGTCGCCGGTGCGGAAGAAGTCCCAGACCGCCGCGGCCGGCACCGCCTGGCCGTAGGCGACCGTCAGCCGCATGTCGGCCGAGGGCAGCTCCAGGCCCTGGCGCGCCTCGCGTTCCCAGGCGCCGAGCCGGCGGCTCACGCCCAGGCCGTCGAGCACCGCGGCGCGCTCGGCCATCAGCGGGCGCAGGGTCTGGCCGCTGCCCACCGCGTCGAGGTGGCGCAGCGCCTCCTCGATCAGCGCCGGCTCGATCCAGCGGCTGGCGCGCTGGCCGGCGGCGCCGCGCTGCAGCAGGATCAGGCCGAGGCGGTCCATCTCCGCCTCGGGCTCGGGCGTGCCTTCTTCCAGCATGTCGGCCGGGCGCACCACCTGCGGCAGCACATAGCCGGCCAGGCGGATGCGGTCGAATTCGAGCGGATCGATGTGGGCGGGGATGCGCGCGGCGTGGCGCGGCTGGGGCAGCGGGCGAGGTGTTGTTGTTGTCGTGGCCATGAGGGTATGCAGAACGGTCAGGGGCCGAACTCTAACCGGTCGGTCCGGACTCGATAATCCCGGCCATGCCTGTCTTTCCCGTCCATTCCGATTCCCGGCCTGTGCCGCCGCTGCTGCAGGTCGATGCGCTGTGCTGGTCCGCGCCGTTTGCGGGCGCGCCGGTCCTGTTCGACCGGCTGACGCTGCAGGCCGGCGCCGGCGTGCTCGGCGTGATCGGCGACGAGGGCCGCGGCAAGAGCGCGCTGCTGCGGCTGATCGCCGGCGAGCTGCGCCCGGACACGGGCCGCATCCTGATCGGCGACCCGGCCGATCCTGCCCACCCGGCCGATCCGGTGGCGCGGCGCGAGCGGCTGTTCTGGTGCGATCCGCAGTCCGATCGCCATGACGGGCTTGTCGCGCGCGACTACCTAGCGATGCAGCGCCAGGGCCGCCCGGGCTGGAGCGAGGCGGCGCTGGCCGCGCAGCTCGAGGGCTTCGCGCTGCACGAGCATCTGGACAAGCGCCTGGAGATGCTCTCCACCGGCACCCGGCGCAAGCTGCGGCTGGCCGCCGCGCTGGCCTCGGGCGCGACGCTGGTGCTGCTCGACGATCCCGGCGCGGCGCTGGACGCGCGCTCGCAGCGCCACCTCGCCGAGGCGCTGCGCCAGCACCACGAGGCCCCCGCCGGTCGGCTGATCGTCGTCACCGGCCATGACGACCGGCTGATGCCGGCCGCAGCGCCACAGTTGTCGCTGGACGCCTGAGTCGGCCGCGCGAACTCAGGCGCCTGCCGCGGCCTGCTGCTCCAGCCAGCCGACCAGGGGTTGCAGGTGCGGCGCCTCCGCCTCGCCTGGCCGGTGCACGAGGTGGTAGCTGCAGGACAGCGGCCAGCGCACCTGGGGGGCGAGGTGGGTCAGCCGGCCGGCCTGAAGATGGTGGGCGACGAGCGCCCGGCGGGTCAGGGCGGCGCCGTGGCCGTCCAACGCGGCCTGGATCACCGCGGCGGTCGAGTCGATCTGGAGGTGGCGGCGCTGTCGGCTCGACAGGCTCTGTCGGCCCAGCCATTGCGCCCAGGAGGGCGTGTCGCCCGGGGCATCGGGCGTGGTGTCGTGGATCAGCGTCAGGTCGCCGGGCAGCTCGCCCGTGTCCCTGTCGCTTCGGGGCGACGAGACCCACCGGGGATGACACACCGCCACCATGTCCTCGCCCATCAGCCGGCGCGAGGTCAGCGTCGGCCAGTCCTCGGGGCGGCCCAGGCAGATGCCCAGATCGGCCTGTCCCCTGGCGATGTCGGCAGGCGCGTCACGGGTGTCGAGCCGCACGCCCAGCTGCGGATGGCTGGCGGAGAGCCGGTCCAGGCGCGGCAGCAGCCAGCCACTGACGAAGGCCTGCGAGGCGGTCAGCACCAGATGGTCGCTCGGCCGGCGCAGCTGGCCGAGCGCGAGCGCGATCTGGTCCAGCCCGGACTCGAGCTGAGGCAGCGCGCTGCGGGCCGTCGGGGTGGGCACCAGCCGCTGGCTGCCGCTGCCGAGGCGCTGGAACAGCACCGCGCCGGTCCAGGCCTCCAGACTGCGCACCTGCTGGCCGATGGCCGCTGGCGTCACGCCCAGCTCCTGCGCTGCGCCGGGGTAGCTGCCATGGCGGGCCACGGCCTCGAAGGCCTGCAGGCCGCGGAGCATCGCGAGGTGTCTCATTCCGTTCACGCAAGAATTCAGTCCCGAGCTGCTCAGGATGCCGCCTGAGGCACGGAAGATGCTTGCTCATTTCGCTTCAGAAAGCCCGTGATGCGAAAGAAACTTTCTTCCCCGACGACGCCGCCCACCACCGAGGCCCTCGACCGCTATGACCGCCAGCTGCTGGCCCGTCTGCAGGCTGAGGGCCGGGCCACCAACGCCGCACTGGCCCAGGAGATCCACCTGGCCGAGGCGCCGACCTGGCGGCGCGTCAAGGCGCTGGAGGAGGCCGGCATCATCCGGGGCTATCGGGCCGAGATCGAGCCGCGTTCGCTGGGCCTGGAGGTCACCGCCTTCGTGCAGGTGCGCTTCGTCAGCAACGATCTGGCGCTGCAGCAGGCCTTCGAGGAGAGCATCGGCGCCATCGAGCAGGTGCTGTGGTGCCACAACATCTCGGGCTCGAACGATTTCCTGCTGTGCGTGCTGGCGCGCAACCTGGTCGAGTACGGCGAACTGCTCCAGACCCGCATCCGGGCGCTGCGCGGGGTGATGGCGGTCGAGTCCTCGTTCTCGCTCAAGACGGTCAAGTCCTTCTCCGGCGTGCCGGTGCCGACGGCCTGAGCTGGGTCTGGGGCCGCACCGGGAAAGTTTTCCTTTCCCAGCCGCGCAGAAAAACTGACTCGCCGGGGCACCCCGTCCTGCCCAGAATCGCCTCAGTGAAAACCCTTGTGGGCACGGACGGAGCGGCGGCTGCACCGCCGCCCGGTGCCCGCGACATGTCCCGCCTTCATCCATCCCGGAATCTTTCTTCGACGCTGAGGAATGAAGGTGCAACAGAACAACGAAGTTCGCCCGCCGAGCCGGCGAGAACTGCTGTCGATGATCGGCAAGGTGGCCGGTGGTGCAGCGATGTATCAGGCGATGAGCTCGCTGGGCCATGCGGCCGAGTCCGCCTACCACGGGCCGGTGAAGCTCTCGGGGGCTCCGCGTGGGGCCAAGGTGCTGGTGCTGGGCGCCGGCCTGGCGGGCATGACGGCCGCCTACGAGCTGCGTGCGGCCGGCTACCAGGTGCAGATCCTGGAATTCAACGGCCGTGCCGGCGGGCGCAACTGGAGCCTGCGCGGCGGTGACCGCTACACCGAGCTGGGCGGCGCGACGCAGGAGGTGGGCTTCGCCAAGGGCAACTACATCAATCCGGGCCCCTGGCGCATTCCCTACCACCACCATGCGGTGCTCGACTACTGCCAGCGCCTGGGCGTGGCGCTCGAGCCCTTCATGCAGGTCAACTACAACGCCTACCTGCACCAGACCGGTGCCTTCGGCGGCAAGCCACAGCGCTTCCGCCATGTGCAGTCCGACCTGAACGGCCATGTGGCCGAGCTGCTGTCCAAGGCGGCACGTCAGGGGGCGCTCGATGACCGTCTGAGCGCCGAGGACCGCCAGAAGCTGCTCGAAGGCCTGAAGTCCTGGGGCGCGCTCGACAAGGACTACCGCTTCGTCAGCAGCACCGACACCAGTGACCGCCGCGGCTACGACATCGATCCGGGCGGCGGCCTGATGCCGCGGGCGAAGCCCTCGCAGCCGATCGACCTGAAGGACATCACCGGTGCGGGCATGTGGGGCCAGGTGGCCGCGGGCAACATCTACGAGTTCCACAGCGCGATCTTCCAGCCGGTGGGCGGCATGGACAGCATCGGCAAGGCGTTCGAGCGCGAGCTCAAGGGCCTGATCCAGTACCACGCCAAGGTCACCCGCATCGCGCAGAGCGATCGCCAGGTCACCGTCAGCTACGTCGATGCGCAGAAGGGTGGCGCCGAGCGCCAGGTCAGCGCCGACTGGTGCGTCTGCACCATCCCGCTGTCCATCCTGAGCCAGATCGACATGCAGGTGGGCAGCCCGATGAAGCAGGCCATCGCGGCCGTGCCGTATGGTGCCTCGGTCAAGGTCGGACTGGAGTTCAAGCGTCGCTTCTGGGAGGAGGACGAGCGCATCTACGGCGGCATCACGCAGACCAACCTGCCGATCCGCAACATCTCCTACCCGTCCAACGGCTATTTCTCGAAGGGTCCGGCGGTGCTGCTGGGCGCCTACATGTGGGACAACGCGCACGCCTTCCGCATGAGCGCCCTGTCGCCCGAGGAGCGCGTGCGCGTGGCGCTGGAGATGGGCTCGCAGATCCATTCACAGTACCGCCAGGAGTTCAAGTCCGGCGTGGCGGTGGCCTGGAACCGTGTGCCCTTCATCAACGGCTGCTACGCCCGCTGGACCGACGAGCTGCGCGAGCAGCACTACCGCAACCTGTGCGAGGTCGACGGCCGCATCGTGCTGGCGGGCGAGCACGCCTCGTACATCCCGGCCTGGATGGAGGGCGCGATCCTGTCCTCGCTCGACGCCATCCAGCGCCTGCATGCCAAGGCCACGGCCTGAGGTGCACCGATGACCGCATTCATGGAGTTTCCCGTGATCAAGCCTGTCCTGATCGCCGCCGCGCTGCTGTCGGCGCTGCCGGCCCTGGCCCAGGGCACGGTCGCCCCGGCGGCCGCCCCGATGACCGATGCCCAGCTGGTGGCCAGCTTCTCGGGCAGTCCGTCGCGCTTCACCCAGCAGGGGGGAGAGACGCTCTACCGCTCGATCTGCCAGGCCTGTCACATGGCCGACGGCCAAGGGGCCAAGACCGGCTCGGGCATGTTCCCGGCGCTGGCCGGCAACCCGAAGCTGGCCGCTGGCGCCTATCCGGCGCTGGTGGTGATGAACGGCCTGCACGGCATGCCGCCGTTCGGTCACCAGCTCAGCGATGCGCAGATCGCCGATGTCGTCAACTTCGTGCGCACCCATTTCGGCAACCACCATGGCGATGCACTGACGGCCCAGTCGGTCCAGGCGCTGCGTCCGGCCAAGCCCTGAACCTTCCATCCTCCGATGACCATGAACACGAACACGAACACGAACATCATCCGCCCACGCTTCCTGGCCCGTGCTGGCCTGTGCGCCGCGGCCCTGGCCATCCTGGGCGGCTGTGCCGCCATGCCGCACGGCGGCGACGAGGTGGTGCGGCACAAGATCCCCAACTCGAGCTTCCCGATCTCGGCCGCCATCGAGGTGCCGGCCGGCGCCACGCGCGTGCTGCTGTCGGGCAAGGTGCCGCCGAAGGTGGATGCCAGCAAGGCGGCCACCGATCCGGCGGCCTACGGCGGTGATACCCAGGGCCAGACCGTGGCGGTGCTGAAGTCCATCGAGTCGCAGCTGGTCGGCCTGGGCCTGTCGCTCAAGGACGTGGTGAAGATGCAGGTCTACCTGGTGGGCGACCCTGCCAAGGGCGGCAAGATGGACTTCGCCGGCTTCATGGACGGCTACGTCCAGTTCTTCGGCACGCCGGCGCAGCCGAACCTGCCGACTCGCTCGGCCTTCCAGGTGGCCGGGTTGGCCAATCCAGCCTATCTGGTCGAGATCGAGGTCGAGGCGGTGCGCCGGCCGGCGCACTGAGTCCGGCCGGAGCTGACGCGCCCGTTCAGGCCGCCGGCTGCAGCCGCACCGAGAGCGTCGCCAGGCGGCCTTGCTCGATCTCGATCAGGCGGTCGATGTTGGGGTGCTTGCCGGGGAAGGCGCGGGCGTCGGCGGTGTGCTCGGCGTAGAGCGCCAGGCCCTCGCGGGCGGCCTCCGGGTTGATCGCGCCGTGGCGCGCGGCCAGCGCGTGGTAGACGGCGGCCGAGCCGGCGGTGCCGGGGCGGTTGGCCAGCGTGGCCACCACCGTGCCGCCGGCATCGAGCAGCTCGACCGCGGCGAGGTGGGCGATGGAGGGCAGGCCGGCGAGCTGCTCGGCGAAGGTGGGGGTGCTCATCGTGTCAGGGTCAGGTTGACGGCCCCTCGGGCCGGGGGAGGGAGTCTAGCGCCGAGGGCGCTGCAGGTTGATGCCGAGCCGGGCGCTCGCGTGTCTGTGGTTGAATGACCCGACCCACCCACCACGACACGGAGATGGACCCATGCCCGGCCTGCTGCCCCACGTCGACCCCGACGGCCTGCTCGAATACTCGGTGGTCTACACCGACCGTGCGCTCAACCACATGTCGCAGCGCTTCCAGCGCGTGATGCGCGGCATCTCGGCGGTGCTGAAGGAGGCCTATGCGGCCCGCTCGGCCATCGTCGTGCCGGGCAGCGGCTCCTTCGGCATGGAGGCGGTGGCGCGCCAGTTCGCCGGCCAGCAGCAGGTGCTGGTGCTGCGCAACGGCTGGTTCAGCTTCCGCTGGTCGCAGATCCTCGAGATGGGCGGCATCGCCGCGGGCGTGCAGGTGCTCAAGGCCCGCCAGGTCGAGCCGGGCGCGGCGCAGTCGGCCTGGACGCCGGCGCCG